>JAGPHL010000254.1 GCA_018055515.1 Anaerolineae bacterium | reverse complement strand
CATACGCCGTCGGGGAGGAGGTAGAGGGTGGGGCAAAAGCTGCAGCTTCCTGGACAGGAATTGTACTCCGGGTTGACGCTTTTTACAACTGTGGAAGTTAAGAACTTTGCGTTTTTGGAGTATACTTAGGGTGGCTCTGATGGGATTGACTCCGGCTCAGGCGAGGTGACTTATGGCTACCCACACGGTTTACGACCTGAAATCCGTCAAATTGCCCTACCTCTCGGGAACGTTCCTCAAGGTTTTTGTCGCCCTGCTCGAAGGCCCCCTGGGAGGTTTGTTGCTTCCCAGCCTGTTGCAAAACGCCGGCGTCACCCGCCTGCGTCGCCTGCATTTCGACGAGGCGCCCACGAATTTTCCTCTCCATGTGGTGGGAGCGCCGGCCCCTGCTGCGGCAGCGATACCGGAGGCGGAATGGCCCGCGCGAGCCTCGCATGGCCCTGGATTCCGGTTCGCCAGCGCCTGGGATTACACGGCAGCGTATCGTAGCGGCACTTTATCCCCCGAAGACGTCGCCCGGCAGGTGCTGGACGCGATCGTATCCAGCGATGCCGCGGATCCCCCGCTGCGGGCGATGATCGCCGTCAAGTCGGAGGAGGTCTTGCGGTTGGCGCACGAGTCGGCGCAACGGTATCGGGAGGGGCGCTCTTGGGGCCCGCTCGACGGGGTGCCGGTGGCCGTGAAAGATGAGCTGGACATGACGCCGTATCCCACTACGGTGGGCACGGCGTTCCTCGGCAAGACGCCGGCGACTGAGGACGCCACAGCCGTGGCGCGATTCCGCGCGGCGGGGGCGTTGTTGATCGGCAAGGCCAACATGCACGAGATCGGCATCGGCGTGACGGGGTTGAATCCCCACCACGGGACGGCGCGCAATCCCTACAATCCGGCGCATTACACGGGTGGCAGTTCCAGCGGGGCGGCGGCGGCAGTCGCGGCGGGATTATGTCCCATCGCCATCGGCGCTGACGGCGGCGGCTCGATTCGTATCCCGGCGGCGTTTTGCGGTGTGGTGGGGCTGAAGCCGACGTATGGGCGCGTCAGCGAATTCGGCGCGGCGCCGTTGGATTGGAGCATCGCGCACATCGGGCCGCTGGCGGCCAGTGTGGCGGACGCCGCGTTGGGCTATGCGGTGATGGCCGGCCCGGACCCCCGCGACGCGCTGTCCCTGTTTCAACCGCTGCCCACGCTCGACGGGTGGGATGCGGCGGAGGTCCAGGGGCTGCGGATGGGCGTGTTCTGGCCCTGGTTCCGCCACGTGACGGCGGAGGTCATCGCGGCCTGCGAGGCACTGCTGGCGCAATTTGAGGGACTCGGCGCAGAAGTCCATGAGATCGTGATCCCGGATCTGGAGGCGGCGCGAGTGGCCCATCTCGTCACCATCGCTTCGGAAATGGCCCAGGCGATGGATCAGTTCCATGCCGAACATCACCGCGAGCATGGGTTGGACGTGCGGCTCAATCTGTCCCTGGCGCGCCGATTCACGGCCCTGGACTACCTTAAAGCGCAGCGCGTGCGCACGCGGCTGAGCGCGCACTTCCAGCGCGCTTTCGAGACGGTGGATGTGATTGTCACCCCGGCGACGGCGTTGGCGGCGCCGCTGATTCCTGCGACCGCTCTTCCAGAGGGGGATTCGGACCTCACCACGCTCACCGAGATCATGCGTTTTGTCACGCCCGCCAACCTCACGGGCCTGCCGGCCATCGCTTTCCCGGCCGGCTACACGCCGGAAGGGTTGCCGGTGGGGATGCAGGCAATCGGTCGCGCCTGGGACGAGGTGACTTTGCTGCGTCTGGCGCTGGTGGCCGAGCGCCTGGTGGAACGTCAGGCGCCGCGAGTGCATTACCGGCTTCTGTGAGGCCGGGCCGCGCATCTGGAATTCATTCTGGGGTAGGGCGATTTTGCTAAGAAAAACTGCAAGAACGCCCAGGCTGTTTTTTCAGGTTTCTCTTGACGCTTTGGCGAACCAGGAGGGGGGATGTTGCCGGAGTTGCAGCTGGGAGCGTGGGTTGTGAGCACGTATACGCTGGCCTATGTGCTCGCGGCGCTGGCAGGGGACGCGAGCAGTGCGCTGCGGCTGCGGCGCCTGGGGCTTCCCCACCTCGTCCTGCTCCGCATCGTGCTCGTGGTCACGGTCCTGGGATTCGCGGGCGCGTATCTCGTGCGCGTCGTGCCGACCGTGCAGCGCGCGCTGCAGACCGGCGTCTGGCGCTGGTACGGCGGCAGCAGCTACATCGGCGGCCTGCTCGCGGGCATCGGCGCACTCGCGCTCCTCTGCCGCTGGCAGCGCGTCCCCGTGCTCCGCGCGCTGGATGCGGTGCTGCCCACGCTCGCGCTGGCGCAGGCGATAGGCCGGTTGGGCTGCTTCGCCGCCGGGTGCTGCTACGGGCGCCCCACCACCTCCTGGCTCGGCGTCTATCTGCCGGATAACGCCGGAAACTGGGCCGTGCGCTATCCCACGCAGCTGCTCAGCGCGGGCGCGAACCTCCTCATCTTCGGACTGCTGCTGGCGGTGGAGCGGCGCCTGCCCGCGCGGCGGGATGGGGTCCTCGCTGCGCTCTATAGCGCCCTCTATTGCCTGGAGCGCTTCGTCAACGAGGCGCTGCGGGCGGATGCGGTCCCGCTGTTCCAGGGGGCGGGACTCGCGCTCAGCTGGGCGCAGCTCTACACGCTCGTGGGGCTGGGGCTGGCGCTTGGCTGGCTGGTGTGGCAGGCTTTCCGTGGTCGTGTCGCGCGGGCATGAGGCGCAGTGCGCGCGTGACTTCATTCATGCGCCATGAAGTTCATAAGGAGGGGTCAAATGAAACATTGGAGCCTGTGGCTGGCGCAATTTGGCCGGGGTAAGGTCGGATTGGCCTTCCAAACGGCCTTCTATCTGCTGGCAACGGCCGGGCTGGTCTTCGCGCTCATGACGCTCGTGGCCTGCGACTGCAATGGCAACGGCATTGACGATTGCGATACGTCGGGCGAAGCGATGTACGATGCGATGATGAAATCGGCCAATGATAAGTTGCAATCCCAAGAGAAACCGCCCGCCACGCCAAAAATCCAGAGCACGAACCTCGGGCGGACGGGCGCGCTCACCGGGACGCGCGTGTCGCATGGCCTGCTGCTCGACAGTTTCGACTTCACCACCCCCATCACGTATACCTGGTATCCTCCGGCGGGCGCGAGCAACTTCAACTTCAGCCGTGGGCCGGAGTTCGGCGGGCCGCCCTTCGTCTTCCGCAACGTGCCGGCGAACAACGCCGCGATTTCGGTGATGTTCGATCTGCCGGAGACTGGCGCTTATGGCGGCGACCGGCTGCCGGAGCTGCTCACCGCCCAACAGGGCACCGGGCCCGAGACAACGGCCTATTTCCTCAATGTGCTGGGGCAGGCGGAGGCAATGCCTGAGGTGACGCCGGCGGCTTCCACGGTCGCAGGGGCGAAGGTGGACATGTGGGAGGTGCGCCGCTGGATGACGCGGGAGGGCATCACGGTGACGACCGAGAGTTGCCAGCAGGCGGTGGATCTGCTGCA
>JAGPHL010000253.1 GCA_018055515.1 Anaerolineae bacterium | reverse complement strand
CTTTTGTAATCCGTCATTGTTCAGCCACTGACTAAAAAAGTTCTGCGGATGGGTGCAGCCCGCCTGCAAAATCCCACCAAACGGAGACGCCACTGCCGGCCTGCGCCTTGTCACTCAGGACGAATTGGATACAATGCAATTGACCTGTCGCTCTTTGAGTCGCGTGCCGCGTCAGCGGAGAAGCGAAGCCGGAAGGGGGCAAGGTTTCAGGAGGTGACTCTATGAAGCGTATCGCGGTGTTGACCAGCGGCGGCGATGGCCCTGGTCTTAATCCCTGTATCCGTGCGGTGGTGCGACGCGGCTTGCGGGCTGGCGTGGAGGTCTTTGGCGTGCGCTGGGGCTACGCCGGCCTGATTGACAATGACATGACTTCGCTCGACAGCCGGGATGTCAGCGGCATCCTGGGCAAGGGCGGGACGTTTTTGGGGACGGCGCGTTGTCCCGAATTCCTCGACATCAACGTGCGGCGGACGGCGATCCGCCATCTGAATCAGCGCGGCATCGAGGGGCTGATCGTGATCGGCGGGAACGGCTCGCTGACGGGGGCGCAGGCTCTGCACGAGATGGGCTTTCCTACCATGGGGGTGCCGGGTTCCATTGACAACGACATTGATGGGACGGACATGGCGGTGGGCGTGGACACCACGTTGAACACCATTTTGGATGCGATTGACCGCATCAAGGACACGGCTTCCTCGCATCAGCGCGCGTTCCTGGTGGAAGTGATGGGGCGGAATTGTGGTTATCTCGCGCTCCAGAGCGGCCTGGCGGGGGGCGCGGAGTTGATCCTCGTGCCGGAACGTGAGGGGCCTCCCCTGGAGGACATCGCCAAGACGGTGCTCGATGCCTACCTGCGGGGGAAATCGCACTGCATCATCGTCATTGCTGAGGGTTGGAAGCCTGGCACCAAGGCGGTACAGGAGTATCTCGTGGACCGCCGGGAGGAGCTGGGCTTCGATGTGCGGGTGACGGTGCTGGGCCACGTGCAGCGCGGGGGGCGTCCCTCCGTCTTCGATCGCACGCTGGGCACGCGCATGGGCGCCAAAGCCGTCGAGGCGTTGCTGGAAGGCGCGAGTGGCCAAATGGTGGCGCTACGCGGCGGCCAGCTGGAGCTCTTCCCTCTGACCGAGGCGGTGAAGCAGCTCAAGCCGCTGGATCCCATTCTGCTTGAACTCGCCGATCTGATGGACTAGACGCATCACCCGCCGGGCGCTGAGCGCTGATAAAACCCGGGGTGCGCTGGCGGATTGATGGGCAGCGCCGCGCGTCGGCGACATGTTGCGGCGACTTTAGCGCTCCCGTCCCAGCAGGCGCTCGGCCAGGGTGCGCAGCGCGTCGCCGGCCGGGCCTTCCCCTCCAGAGCGGGTGAGCGCTTCCAGCGCCCGCAGCTGATACTCGCGAGCGCGGGCTTCGGTGTAGGCGCGGCTTCCGGCGGCCTCGAGTGCGTTGCAGAGCGCGGCGATCGTCGCGTCGTCTGCCGTCGCCTGCGTCAACGTCTCGAGGTGCGCGCGCAGTTGTGGAGCTTGCGCCATCCCATGGAGGATCGGCAGCGTCTTCTTCCCCTGGCGCAGGTCAGAGCCGACCGGCTTGCCGGTGTGCGCCGGATCACCCCACAGGCCCAAAAGGTCATCCTGCATCTGAAAGCTCAGCCCCAGTTGAAAGCCGAATTCGTAGCTGCCCTGGACATGGGAGGCCGGCGCGTCCGCGAGCAAGGCGCCCAATTCGCACGCGAGCCCCAGCAGCGCCGCCGTTTTTCCGCCCACCATGCGCAGATAAGTGGCCTCTTCGACCGCACTCTCTTTTTCGAAGGCCATGTCCAGGCATTGTCCCTCCGTCAGCTGTAGCGCGGCGCGATGGAAGCGAGTCGCCGCAGCGAGCACGGTTTCGGGGGGGATCATGGTCTCCTGCAGATTGAGGAGGGCGCGGTAGGCGAGCGCAAAGAGCGCGTCGCCGGCGTTGATCGCCTGCGCCTCCCCCCAGACGGCCCAGAGGGTGGGGCGACCGCGTCGTGTCGCATCACGGTCCTCGATGTCGTCGTGGATCAGCGAGAAGTTGTGCAGCAATTCGACGGCGGCCGCGGCGGGCAGCGCCCGTTTCCAGTCGCCGCCTTGCGCCTCGCAGCTCAACAGCAGGAACACCGGGCGGAGACGCTTCCCGGCGTCCGCTTCATGGGGCTGAAAATTCGTGTCCACCCATCCCAGATGGTAGTGCAACATGCCGTAGAGCAGCGCCGGCGCGTCGTCAGGGGCGCTCACGACGCGCCGCAGTTCCTGTTCCAAAGCGGGCAGGTAACGCGCAAAAGGATCCATGTCAACTCACCTCCGTAAGAAACACGAGGCCGGGGCCTCCGTTGGACTTTGTAGAAAATGCCTCTGCCTGAAGCGTGTCAGCCGGCCGGGGCGTTTTTCCCGTCAGGCCGGTTCTTTGACCAGCGGCGTATGTTGCAGGTCGGCGATGCTGCCGGCGCCGGCGGCGAACATGGCAATGCGCAGCTGGGCCTCGAGGATGCCCAGGCGTTCCAGGACCGCCTCGGTCGAGACGACCGCCGCCGGGAGCAACACTCCCGCCATCGAGGCAAGGTCCGCGCCGAGCGCCAGGCTCTTGGCGATGTCCACGCCGGTCCGCAATCCCCCGCTGGCGATGAGGGGCAGCTGCGGCGCGGCGCGGCGCGCGTAGTGGAGGGCCTCGGCGGTGGGGATGCCCCAATCGCGAAACGCGGCGGCGATTTCCTGCTGACGAGGGGTCTCACTGCGATGCAGCTCCACCTGGCTCCATGACGTCCCCCCCGCGCCGGCGACATCCAGCGCCGCGACGCCCGCTTCCATGAGTTGGCGCGCCGCCTGTTCCGAAAGGCCATGGCCGACTTCTTTGACGATGACCGGCGCTGTGAGGGCGGCGCAGATGGCTTCGATGCGGCGCAGCAGTCCCCCAAAGCGCGTGTTGCCTTCAGGTTGCAGCGCCTCCTGCAGGGGATTCAGGTGCAGGATCAGGCCGTCGGCGCCGCTGAGTTCCAGGGCGCGACGGCATTCCTCGACGCCGTAGCCGTAGTTGAGCTGAATCGCGCCCAGGTTCACCAACAGCAGACAATCGGGGGCCGCATCCCGCACCTGGAACGTCCACGTCCATTGCGGCTGTTCCAGCGCGGCGCGAATCGAGCCGAGCGCCAGGCCGACGCCTGCCTGCTGCGCCGCTTCGGCGAGAATGCGGTTGATGCGACCGGCCGCCGGCGAGCCTCCCGTCATCGAGCCGATCAGCAGGGGGAAAGTCAGCCGATGGCCCAAAAACGTCACCTCGGTGCGCACGGCCTCCAGATCCAGCTCGGGAAGGGCTTGATGGATGAAGTGGTAGTGCTCCAGGCCCGGCGTCAGGCGCGCGAAGGACACGTCTTCTTCCAGGTTGATACGAATATGCTCGTCCTTGCGATGGCCGATGTCGTCACCCATGAAAATCCCCCTTTCTCAGCGCTGGTTCCCGTTCGTGTCTATCTTACCAAAAGAGCTTCCCAAAGTCAATGCGAAGGTG
>JAGPHL010000252.1 GCA_018055515.1 Anaerolineae bacterium | reverse complement strand
CTGCAACTTCACATTGTACTTTCCATAATCCCACGCAGGGGTCATGATTCAGGCATCAGGGTATGACTATTCCAAAGTTGAACAAGGACAAGAGCTCGAAGGCGAAGGCAACACACAGCATCTGGATCCAGCAGGGGATTGCCGCCGATGAGCAGACACAGAATCTCCGTCGGAACGGGGTCAGGTCGGACATCGTCACCTCCGCGTACAAGGGAGAACACCGCGACTCTTTCATTGTAGCATAGCTCAGGGGAAAAGATAGTCTATCCACATTTGTAACGGCAGGCCGAACGCTGGCGCGCTGTTTCCTGGAGGTGCTTCCTCAGAAAATAGATCTCAGTGAGCCGAGAGCCGCCGCGATCTCTACCAACGGGTTACGACTCACAACTCACATTCTCGTGCTTGCTCGGTGTGCGCCAGCACATGGCGTCTCCTTCGAGAACAAACACGTGCCCACGTTCACACCTTCGCACGTTCACACGTTCCAGGGCGCGCCTGCACCGGGCGTCTCCTTGGCCAGAGATTCCATCCCCAGCCTCACTTGGGCGCTGAATCGTCCAGCAACTCCGCCCCATAAGGCCGCAGATAGGCGACCGCCACAGGGCGGTCGTCCCCCCCATCGCATGGGCCATCGAACGTGAAAGTAGTGATCGAGGCCGTCTGAGGGTAACCGTCGTAAAAGCCAGGGACGGTGTGCAACGCGCGTTTTTCCGCCGCTATCGTCGGTCGTCCCAGCGCCCAGAGCACGGCAAAGGCAATCACATCCCCATGGGTGACAGCGGCAACGGTCTGCCCGGCATAGGCGCGGCGGATTTCGGCCACAAAGGCGCGGACCCGGGCCACAATGTCGGCGGGCTGATCGTACGGCGGCGGCGAGCCGGCGTAGAGATCCCAATCGCGCGCAGCGGCAACGGTCAGGGGCTGCCCCTCCAGCGGAATGTAGATCTCGTCGAGCCAGGGAGAGATCGCCGGCGTGAGCCCGGGATGCTGCAGCGCCACGTGCGCCGCGGTCTGACGTGCGCGCAGCTGCGGACTGCTGAACAGCGCCGCCAGGGGCGTCGCTCGCAGCGCCGCCGCGGCCGCCTGCGCCTGTCGGTGGCCCAGCTCGCTGAGCTCAAAGCCCGGCAAGCGACCGTAGATGAGATTATCGGGATTGTGCACCAGCCCGTGACGGATGAACAACAGACGTGTCGTAGATTCCATCAAAATGTCCTTTCGCGCAATTGTGTTACACTTAGGGCATTATACCATTGGCCCATATGGCCCGTTAGTCCAGCACCCATCGCACGACAAAGGAGCACCAGATGACACAGGTAACAATCGCGCCCTACGGCGCCTGGAAATCGCCCATTACCTCCGCGTTGATCGTGGCCCGGGCGGTACGGTTGGAAGCGCCCCGCTTCGACGGCCCCGACCTGTACTGGATCGAGGGACGTCCCAGCGAAGGCGGGCGTAACGTCATCGTCCGCCGCGCCGCCGACGGCGACCTCCGCGACGTGTTGCCCGCCCCCTTCAGCGCGCGCACGCGCGTCCACGAATACGGCGGCGGCGCGTACACCGTCCACCAGGGAGTGCTCTATTTCTCCAACTTCAGCGATCAGCGGCTGTACCGGCTCCTGCCGGGCGACGCGCCGCGCCCCCTCACGCCAGCGCTGCCCTTGCGTTATGCCGACGGCGTCGTGGATGCAGCGCGCGGACTGCTGTTTTGCGTGCGGGAAGATCATCGCGCCGCCGACCAGGAGGCCCGGAACACGCTGGTGCACCTCCCTCTGACGGGCGAGGTCACCGAGGGCGTCGTCATCGCCGAGGGCTACGATTTCTACGCCACGCCGCGCCTCCATCCAGCAGGCGACCGGCTCGCCTGGCTGTGCTGGAATCATCCCAACATGCCCTGGGATGGCTGTGAACTGTGGCTCGCCGATGTACGACCCGACGGCAGTCTGGCCAACGCGCGCTGTGTCGCCGGCGGTGAGGAGGAATCCATCTTCCAGCCCACCTGGGGCCCGGATGGACAGCTCTATTTCGTCTCCGACCGCACCGGTTGGTGGAACCTTTACCGCCTGGAAGGGAACGCGGCCCGTCCGTTGCAGCCGATGGAGGCGGAATTCGGTCAGCCGCAATGGGTTTTCGGGCAAAGCACCTTCGTCTTCCCCGACGCGCACACGCTGCTCTGCAGCTATGAACAGGAAGGGACCGATCACCTGGGAAAGCTCGACCTCCGCACGCTGGCCTTCGAGACGCTGCCCCTGCCCTACAGCAGCCTGGGACAACTCACGAGCGGCCCGGCGGGGAGGGTAGCGCTGCTCACCGGTTCGCCCACGGAGGCCACGGCACTGCAGCTTTTCGATCCGACCACCGGCGTCGGCACGCCGATCCGCCGCTCCACCGAACTCACCCTCGATCCGGGCTATCTGGCGATTCCCGAAGCGCTCACGTTCCCTACGTCCAACGGCCTGACGGCCCATGCGTTTTTCTACCGGCCACAGAACCGCGACTTCGCCGCGCCTGAGGGCGAACGTCCGCCCTTGTTGGTCCTCAGCCACGGCGGACCGACGGGCGCCGCCTCCAGCGCGCTGAACCTGAGCATCCAGTACTGGACCAGCCGGGGGTTCGCCGTGCTCGACGTGAATTACGGCGGAAGCACAGGCTACGGGCGCGCCTATCGGCAGCGGCTCAACGGCAATTGGGGCGTGGTGGACGTGGAAGATTGCATCAACGGGGCGCGCTATCTGGTGGAGCGCGGCGAGGTGGATGGCGCGCGGCTGGCCATTCGCGGCGGGAGCGCGGGCGGCTACACCACGCTGTGTGCGCTCACCTTCCATAGAGTCTTCGCGGCAGGCGCGAGCCACTTTGGCATTGGCGACGCGGAAGCGCTCGCGCGCGACACGCACAAATTCGAGTCGCGGTATCTCGACCGGCTCATCGGCCCCTATCCCGAACGCGCCGACCTGTACCGCGCCCGTTCCCCGATCCATTTCACCGACCGGCTCGCCTGCCCGGTCATCTTCTTCCAGGGATTGGAGGATCCCGTCGTGCCGCCCAATCAGGCCGAGGCCATGGTCGCCGCGCTGAAGGAGAAGGGCATTCCCGTGGCGTATGTGTCCTTCGAAGGCGAGCAGCACGGCTTCCGCCGCGCGGAAAACATCCAGCGCGCGCTGGACGCCGAACTGTACTTCTACAGCCGCATCTTTGGCTTCGAGCCCGCCGAGCCGCTAGAGCCGGTGGCGATTGAAAATCTGAATGGGTAATGGGGCAATGGAGTGAGAGGAGCCTATGTGTGGAATTTTTGGCATCGTCACAAACGAAGAGCAGCCGTTAGGGCCGATTCTGGTCAACGCGGCGCATAGCCTCACCTATCGGGGATACGACTCGGTAGGCTGCGCCACCCTCCACGAGGATGGCCGCATTGATCTGCGCAAAGACGTCGGCAAGGTGGCCAGCGTCGCCGAGCGGCTCAATTTCTACGAGATGAAGGGTCAGCGCGGCATCGTGCAGTTGCGCTGGGCCACGTTCGGCGCGCCCTCGCAGGT
>JAGPHL010000251.1 GCA_018055515.1 Anaerolineae bacterium | reverse complement strand
TCAGGCACATTAGAGCTCGCGCGGATCCGTGATGACGCCCATCAACGCCGAAGCGGCCGCCGTCGCCGGACTGCCCAGGTAGATGGCGGCGTCTTTCGAGCCCATCCGCCCCTTGAAATTGCGATTGGAAGTGGACAGGGTCGCTTCGCCCGGCGCCATGCAGCCCTGATGGGCGCCCAGGCAGGGTCCACAGCCGGGGTTGAGCAGCGTCGCGCCGGCGGCGATCAGATCGGCGATCACGCCCTCCGCGAGCGCCGCCTGCAACACCTCCCGCGAGGCGGGCAGCACCAGCAGCCGCACGCCCGGCGCAATGTGCTTGCCGCGCAGCAGCTCCGCCGCCGCCCGCAAGTCCTCCAGCCGGCCGTTGGTGCACGTGCCGAGCACCACCTGATCAATCCGCGTGCCGACGACGTCGGTCACCGGCGCGACGTTATCCACGGTGTGCGGGCGGGCAATCTGCGGCGCGAGTGTGCCTGCGTCCAACGTGATCACCCGCGCATAGACGGCATCCGCGTCCGCGAAAACCGGCGTGAACGGCTGCGACACGCGCCCGGCCAGCCACGCCAGCGTCTTCTCATCCGGCTCCACCACGGCATTCTTGGCGCCCATCTCGGCGGACATGTTGGTCAGCGTCATGCGCTCGCTCACGCTCATCGCGGTGATGGTTTCGCCGGCAAATTCCACGGAGCAGTAGTCCGCGCCATCGGCCCGCAGTTGCCCGATGAGATACAGGATCACGTCCTTGGCGGAGACGCGCGGCGGCAGCGTCCCATGGACGATCACGCGGATGGATTCCGGCACGCGCAGCCAGATCTCGCCCGTCGCCATCACCGCCGCCGCTTCGGTGCGCCCGATTCCCGCCGCGAAGGCGCCGAACGCGCCCGCCGTAGGCGTGTGCGAGTCGCTGCCCACGATCACCGCGCCGGGCCAGACGTGGCCCTTCTCCGGCAACACCTGATGGCAGATTCCCTCGCCGACATCGTAGAAGGCCGTGATACCCTGCTCGGCCACGAAGGCGCGCGTGGCCTGGTGGCTTATGGCGTAAGTCTCGTTCGCCGCCGGGACGACATGATCGAGCACGATGACCGATAGGGTGGGGTCCGCCATCCGCTTCACACCGATCTTGTAGAACGTCGCGGCGATGGCGGAGGTGTTGTCGTGAGTGAGCAGGCGGTCCGGCTTCACCGTCACAATCTGCCCGGCGACCGTCCGCTCCAGGCCCGCTTTTTGCGCCAATACCTTCTCTGCGAATGTCTGTCCCATAATGCCTCGCTTAACCTGTCACTACTTTTCCATACTCGAACAGATTTCCCGCCTGATAGATATCCAGCTGCACTTTGGAGAACGGCTGCGCCTGGAAGTGCTCCGCGCCATTGCGAATCAGCGCGCCGGTGCAGAAGTCCACCGTCACAAGGTCACCGCTCTCGAACCTGGAGGCGACCTCTGCCAGTCCCGGGAATGTCACGAGGGGCAGGCCGCTGTTGATGGCGTTGCGTTTGTAGATGGCGCCGAAACTCTCGGCGATGAGGGCGGCAATCCCCAGCGCGTGGAAGCAATCCACCGCCTGCTGCCGTGAAGATCCCGCCCCAAAATTGCTCCCCGCCATGATCAGATCGCCCGGTTGCGCGCGGCGGGCGAAATCCTCCCATCCTTTGAGGTTGTCCAGCGCATACTGGCCCATCTGCGTCACCTCAGTGATGTGCAAATAGCGGTTGTGAAAGATCATGTCGGTGTCAATGTCGGTGTAAAGCCGCCCGGCGGCATCTCGCAATACCCACAGCCGCCCGGTGATCTGCGTCGGTCTCATGCCCTCACCTCCGGCACGGTGATTTCGCCTCTGAGCGCGCTCCACGCCGCTGTGACCGGGCTTGCCAGGTACGTTTGCCCCGCTCCCTGCTTGCCGGGGAAGTTACGATTGCTCGTGCTGACCTGCACTTCACCCTTGCCCGTCATCCCCAGATGCCCGGAGGCGCAGCCGCCACACCCCGGATTGCTGATGATGAAGCCCGCCTCGAAGAGCGTCTCCAGCACGCCGGAGGCGAGCAGCTGCGCATAGACGCGCCGCGTCGCCGGTACCACGGTCGCCATGACGTGCGGCGCGAGCTGGTGGCCCTTCACGATCGCCGCTACCGCCGCGAAGTCCTCGAAACGCCCGTTGGTGCACGAGCCGAGGAAGACGCTGTCTATCCGCTTGCCTGCCAGCTCGCGCACGGGATGGACGTTGGCGGGATTGGGCGGGCAGGCGATGAGCGGCTCCAGCTCGGTGATGTCAATCTCAATGCTTTCGATGTAGTCGGCGTCATGATCGGGGAGGAGGGAGGCGGGGATAGCCTCGCTGATGGGGAAGCCGATGATGCCACCCATCTCTGTCACCTGGCTGGCGAGCGTGATGCGTCCCGCCAGGTCGAGCGCCTTGATGGCGGGACCGTGGAATTCGATGGCCCGTCCCAACGCGCCATCCGCGCCGAGCCGCTGCAGCACGGCGAGCGTGAGGTCGCGGGCAGTGCAGGGAGCGCGCAGCGTCCCATGGAGGACGACCTTCATCGTAGGGGGGACCTCGAACCAGGTGCGCCCGCTCTTGAAGGCGAAGGCAATGTCTTGATCGCCCATTCCCTGCCCGAAAGCGCCTATGGCGCCGAGGATGTTGAGGTGACTGTCGGTGCCGACGAAGGTGTCGCCGGCGTGCACCAGGCCCTCTTCGATGGCGACGTGCGAGCCGATGCCGGCGTTCACGTCGTAGACCCGAATGCCCTGACTGCGCGCCCACTCACGGCAGAGCTGCTGATTGTTGGCGTAGGGGATGTTGCTCGGCGGCGCGACCAGGTCGAAGGTGAAGAAAGTGCGCGTCGGATCCGCAACGGGGGCGTCGCCGTAGTGCTCGCGGTAGTTCTGCACCACGTTCGCCCCGCCGAAATCCCGCGCCGTGCGCACATCCAGATCGAGCCAGATGATGTCGCCCGGCTCGACCGACGCCTCGGGCGCGGTGTGCGCCGCGAACAGCTTTTGAATCATTGTTTTGCCCATAAGCTCCCGATCCCTACCTGCTATCCCCCTGCCTGCCGCAGCAGGCTGTGGAAGTGCATAAAGTCGGCGTGATTGATGAGGGTGGCTTCGGTGCTGCGATGACCCTTGTCGCCTTCGGCGGCGTGCGTCGCGATGATGTGCTGCACTTCGACGGGCAATCCTGCCCGCGCCGCGAGCGCCGTGCCGCTGAAGGGATGCCGCAGCAGCTTCCCGTTCTCGCTTTGGACGACTTGGCCCTCGGCGTTGCGACGGTATTCGAGCAGCTTGCCGACGTCGTGCAGCAATCCGCCCGCAATGAGGACATCGCGCTGCACCGGCAAGCGCTCGCCGTAGATTTGCTGGAAGACCTCCGCTGCGCGCAGGGCGGTCAGCGTCACCCCGCGCACGTGCTCGATGAAGTTTGCCGGACAGGGAGTGATGAGCAGGGTGAAGGGCATGTCGAGCAGCGCTTCCGGCGTCCAACCGCCTTCCGTCAGCGCCAGTTCCCAACATTGCAGCGCTTTCTCCCGCAGCCCGG
>JAGPHL010000250.1 GCA_018055515.1 Anaerolineae bacterium | reverse complement strand
ACGTTGCCGGGATGTTGAGGATAGTGTTCAAAGTTTAAGGAGGAACCGATGAAACGCTGGATGATGGTTTTGATGGCCGTGGTGTTGTTATTGGCCCCGGCATGTGGAGGGGGCGGGAAAGAGAAGGAAACCCCGGTCGCTGCAACCACGGAAGGTGAGACTCCGGTGCTCACAAAGGAAGCGCCTACCAAGGAAAGCGGCGGTGGGACGCAGCAGCAGACCCCCGAGCCGACGCAGGAAAACGACGACAATGCCGTCCCTACAGTCTCCCCTGACGCCTTGAAGAACCTGGATAGTTATCGCACCAAGACGATCATGCGCTCCGAATTTGAGGATGGGACGACAGAGGAAGTTTCGCTGTTGCAGGAGTGTATCCGCGAACCCTTCGCTACCCGCACCGTGATGGCCACGGTAGGGGCCACGGAGGACGCCACGGGACAGATAGAAATGATTCAGGTGGGGACGACCCAATGGATCAATTTCGGCGGCCAGTGGATGCAGACCGAGACGACCGATGACATCAGTACCTTTGAGGATAACCTGATCACTTTCGAGGACGTCACGAGCGGCGTGACGGGAGATGAGTACAAGTACCTCGGCCGTGAAACTGTTAATGGCCTCAGCACCAAGCACTATCGGCTTGACTTCTCGAATGTGCAAGCCGCTGCCATGTTCGGGACTAACGTCACGGAAGCCAGCACCGAGGTGTGGATCGCAAACGAGTCCAAATTCCCGCCGTTCATGGTGCGTATGATTGTTACCTACAAGGGCGACGTGGAGACGGATCGTCCGGGCACGGCGACGATCACGCAGGACGTCTATGACGTGAACAAGCGCTTCACCATCGAGCCGCCGGAGGAAGCTTTGGCCGGCGGATTGCCCGAGGACGTGCCGATGTATCCCGGCGGCACGGAGCTCACGACGATGAGCGGCATGGTCAGCTTCAAAACGGTGGATGATTCCGCGACCGTCACCGCTTTCTATGAAAAAGCGCTCTCGGATAATGGCTGGGGGAAAGACCCTGAGGGCTTCGTTCCTACCTGGACCAAGGAAGGCCGCACTCTGGAGCTCTACGTCTCTGACGAGGAGACGGGCGGGGCGAGTGTGGTGATCATGATCCAGGCCGAGGAATAATCCTCGCCTGAAATTGGAACGCGGGCCAGGATCCTCTGGCCCGCGTTTTGTTAACGAGCGCGGCGTGCGAACCATGGACGAGGGGACGCTGAAAGTTCTGGCGGACGCGGCAGGTCTCGAGCTGGTGGGAGTGGCTCCTGCCGGCCCGGCGCGGACGTGGGAAGCATATCGCGCCTGGCTCGCGCAGGGCTACGCGGGGGCGATGACATATCTGGCGCGCCCGGATGCCGTCGCGCGGCGTGCGGACCCGCGGCGGATCATGCCGGCCGCGAAGTCGGTGATCGTCGCGGCGGCGGCCTATCCCGATGTCGCCGCTCCGCTCCTGCCGCCCCTTCACGGTCGGGTGGCGCGCTATGCCTGGGGGGAAGACTATCATCGCTGGCTGCTGCGACGCCTCACAGCGTTGGTGCAGTCGCTGACGACGGCCCTGGGCCCCCTGGAAGCGCGCTGCTATGTGGACACCGGTCCCCTCCTCGAACGCGAGTGGGCGATGTCGGCCGGGCTGGGCTGGCAGGGGAAGAACACCTGCCTGCTGCATCCGCGCCTGGGGTCGTACTTCTTCCTCGGCGTGATCCTTGTGGACCGTGATTTGCTGCCGACGCCGGCGCCGAATTTCCCCACCTGTGGGAGCTGCACCCGCTGCCTGGAGGCCTGTCCGACGGGAGCGCTGGTCGCCCCCGGCGTGCTGGACGCGCGCCTTTGCCTCAGCTATCTCACCATCGAGCATCGCGGCGCGATCCCCGAAGCTCTCCGTCCGCTGTTGGGGGAGCGCGTCTTTGGCTGCGACCTCTGCCAGGAAGTATGCCCATGGAATCGGCGGCGGGAGACTGCCACGCCGGCGCTGTCGGAAGCGTCGGCGCGGCACGCCACACTGGCCCTTCCAGAGCTGTTGAGGGAGGAGCCGGAGGTGTTTCGCGCCCGCTTTCGCTCTACGCCGCTGTGGCGGGCGACGCCTGAAGGCCTGGCGCGCAATGCCGCGGTCGTGCTGGGGAATCTGGGCGACCCGACGGCGGTGCCGGCGTTAGAGTGGGCCGCGACGTGTCACTGCAGCCCGCTGGTACGGGAACATGCCGCCTGGGCGCTGGCGCGCTGTCGGCGTTGAGGGCCTGGCCACGGAGACCAGGGGCAAACACCCCTGGTCTCCGTGGTTTTCCTGTGAGGTCAGGGGATCAACCCCAGCTGCCGGCCGACTGTCTCCATGATCTGCAACACCCGTTCCAGCTGCTCGTCGGTGTGGGTGGCGATGTAGCTCGTGCGGAGCAGCGTCATTTGTGGCGGCACTGCGGGCTCCAGCACGGGGTTGGTGTAGACGCCGGCCTCAAAGAGAGCCTTCCACGCTTGCAGCGTCTTCGTCTGCTCGCGGATGAGGATGGGGATGATGGGGGTTTCGGAATTGCCGATGTCAAAGCCGAGCTCCCGATACCGCCGGCGCATGTAGGCGCCAATCTCATTGAGGCGCGCGATGCGCTCCGGCTCCTCTTCCATCACTTCCAGCGCGGCGAGCGCTGCGGCGGCGTTGGCCGGCGGGATGCTCGCGCTGAAGATCAGGGAGCGCGCTGTGTGCTGGATGTAGTCAATCACGTCCGCGCTGCCGGCGATGAAGCCTCCCAGGGAGGCGAAGGACTTGCTGAACGTGCCCATGATGAGGTCCACGTCGTCGGTGAGGCCGAAGTGGGCCGCCGTGCCCTTCCCCCCGCCGAGAACGCCGATGGAGTGCGCATCATCTACCATGAGGCGTGCGCCGTATTTCTGGCACAGTGCCACGATCTTCGGCAGCGGCGCGATGTCGCCCCCCATGCTGAAGACGCCATCCACTACGACCAGGCGCCCCGCGCTGTCCGGCACCGTAGCGAGCGCCCGCTCCAGCGAGTCCATGTCGTTGTGCAGGAAGCGCTGATTCTTGCCATAGGAGAGCTTGCACCCGTCCAGGATGCTGGCGTGATCGTCTTTATCGGTGATGACGACGTCGTCGCGCCCGATGAGCGCCGAGATGGTGCCGAGGTTGGTCTGATAGCCGGTGCTGAAGACGAGCGCGGCTTCTTTTCCCACGAAATGGGCGAGCCGCCGCTCCAATTCCAGGTGCAGTTCCAGCGTGCCGTTGAGAAAACGGGAGCCGCTACAGCTGGGGCCAAAGGTCTCCAGGGCTGCGATGGCGGCCTGCCGCACTTTGGGATGCATGGTGAGCCCCAAATAGTTATTCGAGCCGATCATGATCAGGTGTCGGCCGTCAATGACAGATTCCGTACCTTCATTGTTGGTGATGGGGCGGAAGTAGGGGTAAAGCCCGGCCTCGCGCGCCGCTTTCGCCTCCGCAAATCCGCCTTTGCATTTCTCGAACAGGTCCATGCTCTTGTGCCCCTCTCTTGGTGGATAAAGAATGGATAAGACAACAGACTTCATTTTAAGGT
>JAGPHL010000249.1 GCA_018055515.1 Anaerolineae bacterium | reverse complement strand
TGCTAAGATGAAGTTGGCGTCGTTACCCAAGTAGTGAAAGTTTGCCAGGACGACGTCTGGCACACAAATGTCCCCTTTCAGAGCGATGAGTGATGGAGGCGCTATGTCAGAGGCGGTCAAATCACAAACTTCCCCAACTCTTGCTGACCTTTTTAGGGCCGCGCTTCACAGCGTGGCGGCGCAACGAGAAGAAATCAATGCGCTGGATGGTTTCAACGGTAATCACGGCGACAATATGGTGCAGAACCTGCAAATCATCACCAGAGCGCTCTCCTCGCAAGGGGACAAACCGCCTGCCGAGGCGCTGCAGCACGCGGCTGAGACGTTGCAGGTGGAGGGGCGAGGTGGAACCAGCCCCTATTACAGCCAGGGTTTAGCTCAGGCCGCCCAGAAGCTGGGTGGGCACACGTCGCTGGAACAGGGTGACGTGATGACGTTGATCGAATCGCTCCTGGGAGCGGTGCCGGCAGCCGGTAATCCGCAGGAAGGGCAGCCGACGGAAAGCGTGCTCGATAAGGTGTTGGGCATGGCTGGCGCCCGGCAGGCGCAGCCGGAGCCAGCTCCTGAGCCGCAACCTGCGTCAGGCGGGAGCTTGATGGATCTGTTGAAGGGGCTGATAGGCGTGTCGCCCTCACAGACGGCGCCCCCTCCGCCGGCGCAGCCGGCGGCTCCCGCTCAGGACGACACCCTTGACCTGGGGGATGTACTCGAGCGGTTGCTCCCTGCCGGCATTGCTTACTTCCAGGCCCGGCAGACGGGCGCCGATTCTTCACAGGCCATGCAGCAGGCTTTGATCAAAGCCTTGTTGGGTGGGCAAACCCAGAAACCTGCGACGCCGCGCGCTGCAGCGGGGAGCCTGATCGCGCAGAGTATGTTGCAGGCTTTTCTGGGTCGCAAGTAGTTCCGGTTCATACAATCAAACATTTTAGTAGAGGAGGAATGGACATGGCTGAAGAGGAGAAGAAAAAGAAGCCCGGGTTGTTTGACAGGGCTGTTGATGCGCTGACCACGCGCGATGAGAAGGAGGCCGCTGCAGAAGCTGTCAAGGCAGCGGAAGAAGCCAAGGCCGAAGCGGCGCGTGAAGCGGCCCTGCGTCAACTCGCCGAGGCGCGGGCGGCTGAAGCGGAGCGCAAGGCCAAGGAGGCCGAAGAGGCCGTTAAGGCCGCTGAGGCTCAGGCGCGCGTGGCGGCTTCCCATGCGAAGTTCGAGGCGGAAGCGGCGGCGCGCAAACAGGAGTTGGACAAGCAACTGGCTGAGGAAGCAGCCCGGATTGCGGAGGAACGCGCTGCAGCGGCCCAGGCTGCCGCGGAGGCTAAAAAGCGGACTTATGTGGTCAAGCCCGGTGACAGCCTGAGCAAGATCGCCAAGGAACAGCTGGGCAATGCTGCCCGCTGGCCGGAGATCTTCGAACTCAACCGCGATCAGATCAAGGACCCCAACCTCATCCACGTGGGTCAGGAATTGCACCTGCCCGAATAGCCGTCCCCTTGATCCTCAAGACAGTCCCCCTGGAGTGCTCCGGGGGGACTGTTGGTTATCCCGCGTCGAGACGCGGGCACGGGCGACTGTGCCCCCCCAGAGCGATTTTGCCCTCCGGTAATTCTTGCCCGATTTTTATCCCACGGGTATAATGCGCGTATGAGTGAAGACACGACCCCCATCCGCAAGCAATATCTGGAATTGAAAGCCCGCTATCCGGACACCATCTTGTTCTTCCGGTTGGGCGATTTCTATGAGACCTTCGACGCTGACGCCGAGCTGGTGGCCGAGGAGCTGGATATTGTCCTCACCTCGCGCCCGGTGGCGAAGGGTGTGCGCATTCCGATGGCGGGGGTGCCCTATCACGCGGTAGAAAACTACGTTGCCCGCCTCATCGAGAAAGGCTATCGCGTGGCGCTTGCCGAGCAGGTAGGCGAGCCCGACGGTCGTGGGCCGATGGAGCGCCGCATCGAGCGCGTCGTCACGCCCGGCACGCTCATCGAGCCGGCGCTGCTCGACGAGAAACGTCCGAATTACCTCGCCGCTGTCGTGATTGAGGGCGAACGCGCGGGCATCGCCTACGCGGAGATTTCCACCGGCGAGTTCGGCGCGACCCAGCTCAGTGATGACGGCGACATCCTCGCGGCGGCGCGGCAGGAGTTGGCGCGCCTTCAGCCGCGTGAGGTGCTCTTCCCCAAGGTCGGCTCGTGGAAGGAGCGCGCTCCCGATCAGCCGGAAACGTCCCCCGAAGAGGCGCTCGCCGGGTCGTTGCCGGCGCATTTCACGCCGTGGGCCGCTTACCGCTTCGAGGAGACGACCGCGCGGCAAACGCTCCTGGAACATTTCGGGGTGCGCACGCTGGAGGGCTTCGGCTGCGAGGGCAAGCCGCTGGCGGTGCGGGCTGCCGGCGCGGTCCTGGCATATCTGCAGGAGACGCAGCAGGGGATGCTGCCGCAGATCGTGGGGCTGATGACGTATTCGACCGGGCACTTCATGGCGATTGACCCGGCGACGTGGCGCAATCTGGAACTCACGGAGACCTTGCGCGGCGAGAAGCACGGTTCGTTGCTGGGAGTGCTCGACATGACCCTGACGGCGATGGGCGGCCGGCTGCTGCTGCATCGGCTGCAACGTCCGCTGCTCGACATCACCGCCCTGGAGATGCGCCTGGATCAGGTGCAGGGGCTGGTGGAGGAGGGCTTGTTGCGGGCCTCCGTGCGCCGTTTGCTCAAGCAAGTCCCCGACCTGGAGCGGATGGTCAATCGCGTCACGGCGGGGAAAGCGCCCCCTCGGGACCTCGTCGGCATCCGCACCGCGCTGGAGACGGTGCCTGAGCTGTGCGCCCTCGTGGCGGAGGCGCGGACTGCGCCGCCGGGCTTTGCGGCGCTGACCGAAGGCCTGGCGCCCTTGCCCGAGGTGGCCGCGCTCATCGCGGCGGCGCTGGTAGACGATCCCCCGCCGCAGGCAAACGCCGGCGGCCTCATCCGCCCCGGCTTCTCCGCCGAGCTCGATGGCATCATCCTGGCGAGCCGGGACGCCCGTGAGTGGATCGCCGCGTTGGAGGGCAAGGAACGCGCGCGCACGGGCATCAAGACCCTGAAGGTGGGCTACAACAAGGTTTTTGGCTACTACATCGAGGTCACGCACGCCAATGCCGGGGCTGTGCCGGCGGACTACATCCGCAAACAGACGTTGGTCAACGCGGAGCGCTACATCACGCCGGAGCTCAAAGAATACGAAAGCCTGGTGCTCAACGCCGAAGAGCGCATCAACGAGCTGGAGGCGCGGCTGTTCCGCGAGCTCTGTGCGCAGGTGGCCGCTCACGCGGGGGAGCTGTTGGCGCTCGCCGCGGCGCTGGCCCGGCTCGATGTGGCGGCGGCGCTGGCGGAAGTCGCCGCGCGCTATCACTACGTCCGTCCCACCTTCACGTCCGCGCCGGTGCTCGATATCCGCGCCGGGCGGCATCCCGTGGTGGAGCGCACGCTCAAGACGCCCTTTGTCCCCAACGACCTGCGGATGGACGAGGACAGTCGGATCCACATCATCACCGGCCCCAACATGGCCGGGAAAT
>JAGPHL010000248.1 GCA_018055515.1 Anaerolineae bacterium | reverse complement strand
AGGGTCGCCACGGCGCCGGTAGCCCCGGTCTGCGCTAGCGCCACGGCGTTTTCGACGTGCACGAAGTCCACATCCCGCAGCGTCGGGCGGACGTGAAAGGCGGCGCGGCGCAGCAACAGCCGCTGCAGCGCCAACGGTTGCGCCCGCCAGCCGTCGAGCGCCAAAGTCACGGCCTCCGGGCGCTGTTCCACGAGCAACGCGGCCCAAGCCGCCTCCGTCAGCTGCTCCAGCAGGGCATAATCCGCGCGAGCCACCTCCGCCAGCCGACACAAGCGCTCCGCAATGCGGGGATTGAGCTCCGCCAGGTACGGCAACGTCTCATGGCGCAAGCGGTTGCGAAAAAGGGTGGTGTCAAGGTTGGAACGATCGAAGCGCGTCTCCAGCCCTTGCTCGCGGCAGTACGCTTCGATTTCAGCGCGCGGCGTCTGCAGCAACGGGCGGATCAGTTGGACGTCCACGTCACGCGGCGCCGGCGACCCATCCGGCAGAATCAGCAGTGGGGCCAACGCCGCGAAGGACGTGATAGGGGCCATCCCCCGCAAACCCGCAAGGCCCGCGCCGCGCAGCAAGTGCATCAGCACGGTTTCAGCCTGATCGTCGGCGTGATGCCCAACGGCGACCGAACGCGCCCGCGCTTCCTGCGCCGTCTGTAGCAAGAAGCCATAGCGCACCCGGCGGGCCGCTTCCTCGAAAGCCAGGCCCTCCCGCTGCGCCAGAGCGGGCACGTCCGCACGTCCCACGGTGCAGGGAAGCCCCCAACGCGACGCGAGCGCGACGACGAAATCGGCGTCCGCATCAGCGTCAGCGCCGCGCGCGCCGTGATGCAGGTGCGCCACGTGCGGGGCCACCTCCGAGCGCCGCAGCAAGTCCAGCAGCGCCACGGAATCCGGGCCGCCGGACACTCCCACGACGACGGACTCGCCCGGTTCCAGCAACCGGTATTGTCGCAAGGTCTTTTGGAAACGGGCGAGCAGATTCCCTTGCGCCCTCACGTTCTACCTGCCCCCACTTTCAAGCGCTCCGGCGAACGTCAACTCAGGCGGATCAGCGTGTCGCAATAAGCGCAGCGGATTTCGCGCATCCCCTTGTAGAGGGTCGGCAACGCCGCGCCGCAGCTAGGGCATTTGGTGGGGAGAGGCGCCGCTGCGGCCTCTGGCGTTTCCGCGGCCGGCGCGGTTGCTGGCGCTGCAGGCGCCGCCGGTGATGCGGCAGGTTGCGCCGCCTCAGCGCGCTCGAAGTCGAATTGACCCTCTTTGGCCCGCTTGATCAACCGTGCCCAATCCTCGTTCCGCGCGTCCACCAAATTCAACGTCACCTCGTGCGGGGCATCGCCGCCCTCCAACTGCAGGACGAGCAGCTCTTTGCGAGCTTTGAGCAGCTCCTTTTTGTCTTCCATGCTGATGACGCTGACGCCGCCGATGGGAGCGGACCAGAGCAGCTCCTGTTCCAGCTTCTTCTCGGTATTGAAGAACAGCATTTTCTTGGTGACTACCTCCTGCCGCTTCTCAAAGAGCAACCGGGAGTCCGTGAGAAACAAGAGGCCCGTGAAGGGCTCCGTCCCGCGCGCATGCCATTCAGCCTTGCAGACGTGGAGGCCGGATTCATCGGGGAAGAGCTGGAACGAGGCGCTCTCGAGCGCTTCCACGACGGCCTGCGCCTCAGCGAGTTCCTGCTGCAATTGGCGCATGGCCTGGCGGGTGCCTTCATACATGCCGGTGACGTGCTGTTCCGCCTCCCGGACGCGGCGCTCGAAATCGTTCACACGGGAATCTGCGGTCGGCAGCAGCCCCGGATCACGCGCGGCCCGGGTCAGCAGGGCGTTCACGTCATAGGAAGCGGCTTCCAGGTCCCGCCGTTCATCTTCGAGGAGGCGCGTGAGCTTCTCGCGCTGCTCCGCCCATGCCCCCTGCAAGGCGGTAATCTGGGTCTCCCAGCCGCGCCCGTAACGATAACCGTGCGCACGCAGATCGGCGATGCTGGATTGCAGCTCCTGCAGCCGCTGCGGGATCGCGTTCAGATCCCCATAGAGCGAGGCGAGATTGGCCCGTCCCGCCACGGATTCCCAACGCGAGCGCAGCGCAGCCATGCGCGATTCATGTTCCGCCGTTTGAGCCTGCGTTGCCCCCAGCACCGCCCCGGCCGCCGCCCCGCCAATGACGCCTGGCGTCACTTGCGACGGGGTGGAACGTGGCGTGCCCGGCGCTGGCGATTGCGGTTCGGCCCCACCGGATTTGCTGTCACGGGAGGGCGAGGGAGTCAGAGGTTTCTTCTGCGACTGCGAGGAGATCGAAGAATGAATCGTCGGCGACTGAGGCCTGGGCTTGGTGTCGTCGGCCTTGGACGGGCTGGCTTTCTTGGTCATACTGACGCTCCTTTCACTGTGTGCGAATCGGTCAACAAACGCTTTAGCCAATCCCTGCTACGCGCTGATGCTGTAGCGCAAATACGCCTCCATAAAAGCGTCCAAATCACCATCCAGGACGGCCTGGACGTTGCCGGTCTCATATTCGGTGCGGTGATCTTTCACCATCTGGTAGGGGTGCAGGACATACGACCGAATCTGATTGCCCCAGGCCGCGTCGGTGTGCACCCCCTTGAGCGTGGCCAGCTCCTGCCGACGCTTCTCTTCTTCAAGCTGCAGCAATCGCGCCTTGAGCACGCGCAACGCCGTCTCCCGATTTTGCGTCATCGAGCGCTCGTTCTGGCAGGTGACGACGATGCCCGTGGGGATATGCACGATGCGCACTGCCGTCTCATTTTTCTGCATGTGCTGCCCCCCCGCCGATGAGGAGCGATACTTGCTGATCTCCAGGTCGTCGGGATTGAGATCCACCTTGACTTCGTCTCCCAGATCAGGCCAGACTTCGACCAGCACGAAAGACGTGTGTCGGCGATGAGCGGAATCGAAGGGAGAAAGCCGCACCAGACGGTGGACTCCGCGCTCAGATTTGAGGTAGCCATAGGCGAAGGGTCCGCTCACGCTCACTGTCACGCTCTTGATGCCGGCTTCTTCGCCGGGAAGTTCATCGAGGATCTCTGTCTTGAAGCCCCGGCGCTCGGCCCAGCGCAGGAACATCCGCAACAGCATCTGCGCCCAATCCTGGGCATCGGTGCCGCCGGCGCCGCCGTGAATGGCAAGGATGGCGTCACCGCGATCGTAAGGTCCAGAAAGCATCAGTTGGAATTCGGCACGCTCCAGGGCGGTCTCCAGGGCCTCCGCCTCTTGCAGCAGGTCGGGCAAGAGCTCCTCATCTTCGAGCGCCGCCAGTTCCTGCGCGTCGTGAATCCGTTGCCGCAGGTCGCTCCAATACTTCACATCCTCTCGCAAAGCGGCGAGTTTTTGTAGCAGCTGGCGCGCGGCGTCGGGATCATTCCACAGGTCCGGCGCCGCTGCCTGCTGTTCCAGGCGCCCCAGCTCCTCGATTTTGCCGGGGAGGTCAAAGACGCCCCCAAATGGCTTCCACATTGGCTGCCAGGGATTCCAAACGTTCACTCAAATCACTCATAACAGTTTAGCTCCTCTGAAAATAGAGATCAGCGAGTCAGCAGTCAGCAAA
>JAGPHL010000046.1:12965-15906 GCA_018055515.1 Anaerolineae bacterium | reverse complement strand
TCAGAGCTTCCGCGCCTGCTGTATCGCGTCGAGAAATCCCGGCCGCTCGTAGCTCGCCACCTCGTAATCGCTGCTCATGTGGATGGCGTCGAAGGGACAGAATTCCGCGCAGAACCCACATCCCATGCACAGGCTGACATCAAGGTGATATTGCGCCGGACGCCGCAACGGACGCCCGGTCTCCGCATCCACCGCACGCTCGATCCAGATGCACTGGACGGGACAGACCTGCGTGCAGATACCACAGGCTGTGCAACGCAACGCCTCCGTCGTCGCGTCCAGGACGAGGAACGGGGAATGGCGACTGCGTTCCGGCAGCGGCAACCGCTCACGCGGATATTGCACGGTGAAGACCCCCCGTCCGTGCGGTCCCTGCCGCTCAGGCAGCGTCTCCGGACGGTATCGCCGTCGCGGCCCGTAGCGCAGATCATCCACGTACGTCATGAAGAAGTGACGCAGAGCAATCCACAGCGTTTTGAGCACCCCCAGGCCAGGCATCAGCGATCCACCTCCCCCAACGTGAGATCCAGGCTGCCCAGGATCGCGACGAGATCGGCGACTTTCGCGCCGCGCGCCATCGCACTCAACGGCGTCAGGTTCAGCAGCGAGGTAGCGCGCACGTGATAACGGTAGGGGTTGCGCCCCCCATCCGAAACCAGGTAGAAGCCCAACTCGCCCTTCGGCGCCTCGACGCGGGTGTACGTCTCGCCGGGCGGCACGGTCAACAGCGGCGACAGCTTGTGGGATTGAATCGGCCCCTCCGGGATGCGCTCCAGCGCCTGCCGCAAGATACGCAGGCTCTCCCAGATCTCATCGAAGCGCAAGGCCAGCCGATCGTACGCATCGCCGTGCTCACGGGTGCAGATGTCGAACTCAAAACGGTCGTAGATGCCATAGGGCTCCGCTCGACGCAGGTCATAGGGGACGTTGCTCGCCCGCAGCACTGGCCCGCTGACGCCGCAGGCGACCGCCATCTCCGGCGGCAGCACCCCCACCCCCATCGTGCGCGCCTGGATGATCTCGTTCTGGAGCAGGAAGGTCTGCATCGTCTTCACTTTTTCCGGCAAGCGCTCGCGCACCAGCTCGCCGGCGCGCTCGATCCAGCCCTCCGGCAAATCAGCCGCCACCCCGCCGGGACGCATGTAGTTGCACATCATCCGCGCGCCCGAAACCGCCTCGAAGAGGTCCAGAATCAGTTCACGTTCCTCCAGGGCGTACAATGAGCCGGTGAAGTAGACCCCCAGCTCATTGCTGAGGAATCCCGCCGCCAACATGTGATTGACAATGCGCGCAAATTCGGCCATGATGACGCGGAGGTACTGCGCCCGTTCGGGGACTTCCCAGCCGAGCAATTTTTCCAGCGCCAGGCAGTACCCCAGGCTGTTCGTCATCCCGTTGATATAATCCAGGCGATCCGTGAAAGGGATGTTCTGCAGCCAGGTGTTGCGCTCGCCGATCTTCTCGTGATTGCGATGCAGATATCCAAAAACCGGCTCCAGGTGCTGTACCGTCT
The DNA here is from genome assembly GCA_018055515.1 of Anaerolineae bacterium. Lineage (GTDB taxonomy): Bacteria > Chloroflexota > Anaerolineae > B4-G1 > SLSP01 > JAAZNO01. The sequence goes on along the minus strand of JAGPHL010000046.1, from coordinate 14,393 downwards.
CCCCGTCGAGCCGCGCCACCATGCGGAAGACGCCGTGCGTGCTGGGATGATGCGGGCCGAAATTGACGATCAGCTCTTCCGTGCCGAGGGGCTTGTGGGGATCGCGGTCCGCCGAGAGCATCCGCTCATAGAGCAGCCGCTCCACTTCCTCGATGCCGCCCTCGGGACTCGGCAGCCACCCTTCCGGCAGGCGGATATTCGCGCGGAAGGGCGTGCGCGCTTCCGCTGTGAGCGGCTTGCTGCCGTTAGGAAAGCGGCTGCGATACGGCTTGTGCTCGGCCTCGAAGTACGCCTCGCGCCAATCCTTGCGCATCGGATGTCCCTCGAAGCCTTCCCACATCAGCAAGCGCCGCAGATCGGGATGTCCCTCGAAGCGCACGCCGAAGAGATCCCACACCTCACGCTCCTGGAAATTCGCCGCCGGGAAATGGGGGGTCAGCGAGTCCAGCCGCGGCTCCTCGCGGTGCACCCGCGTGTGCACGGCCACCGGCGCTCCGCCGCGCAACCGTGAGAAGTGATAGACCACGTCAAGGCAGGGGCCGGGGATGTCCTCCGGCGGGGTGGGATAGTCCACGGCGGTGAGATTAGTGAGGACGCGATAGCTCAGCTGCTCGCGGAGGTAATCCGCCACCTGGGAGAGACGACGCGGTTCCACGAGCACCCCATCCTCCAACGGCCGGACCTCTCTGGGAAACCGGCTCTGCAGGATCAACACCGTCTTCGCCGTATCGCCGAAAGGCACTGGCTCCAACGGATGGATGCGTCCCGGCTTCGAGGGCGCTTCTTCCACCGGAGGCTCTTCCGGGATCGCCTGCAGTTCGGGATGGCTTTGCAGCCAGAGCGTCTGCCAATCTGCCAGGTCAGGGCCGAGCAACGGCACCGGCACGCCCTCGTCGGGAGTCTTCTGAAAAGCGCGCATGGTGGCGATGCTCTCATGCTCGATGCGCGCCAGCAGCGCCAGAATGCCCTGGATCAGGGACTCCGGGCGCGGGGGGCAGCCGGGGATGTAAACATCCACGGGAATCAGCCGATCCACGCCGGAGACGACGTTGTAGCCTTCCTTGAAGGGACCGCCGGAGATCGCGCAGGCGCCCATGGCGATGACATACTTCGGCTCCGCCATCTGGTCATAGAGGCGCACCAGCTGCGGCGCCATCTTCTTCGTCACCGTGCCGTTGACGATGAAGAGATCCGCCTGACGGGGACTGGCGCGCATGATTTCCATGCCAAAGCGCGCCATGTCATAGCGCGCCGCGGCCGTAGCGATCATCTCGAAGGCACAACACGCCAGTCCGAACATCATGGGCCACAGCGAGCGTTGGCGGGCCCAATTGTAGAACACGTCCAGAGGCATGATTTTCACGTTCCCGCCCAGTTCCGGCGGGATCTCAGGCAAATTCACCGGCGCTTTCATCCCAGGATCTCCTC
>JAGPHL010000046.1:11212-12865 GCA_018055515.1 Anaerolineae bacterium | reverse complement strand
CTCCTTCGAGGACATCCCTCGAACAAAAACGGTAGGCGGCGGTCAGAAAACAGGGGGAGCTGCCCTCTTCTCAGTCTGCCGTCTACCGTCCGTGTCAACGTTGGGGAAGGCGGGACTTGAACCCGCACGCCTCGCGGCACATGATCCTAAGTCATGCTCGTCTGCCCATTCCGACACTTCCCCGGCACACCCATTATAGGCCCATCCCTTCCGCAGACAAGCGCCTACGCAGCCGCCACGTGTTCGCCGAAGCCCAACAGCGCCGTCACCTCGCCGGGCGTGCGTCCCTCGGCGTAGACTCGCAGCACCGGCTCCGTGCCCGAAGGCCGAATCAGCAACCAGGCGTCGTCCGCCAGGACATATTTCACGCCGTCGAGGGTGCACACCTCGACCACGGATTGCCCCGCCAGCTCCGCCGGCGCGCCTTCGGTCAGACGGGTCACCATCTCACGCTTGGGCACCGGACGCGAGAGGGGGATGTCCCGGCGCGCATAGCAGGTCGGACCGACCAGGCGCTGAATCTCGGCGATCATCTCGTGCAGCGGACACTGCGCGTGCGCCATCATCTCCAGCAGCAACATGCCCATCAAAATACCATCGCCTTCGGGAATGTGCCCCTGAATGGAAAGTCCGCCCGATTCCTCGCCGCCAATGAGGACATGGTCGTTGAGCATGTAATCGGCGATGTAGTTGAAGCCCACCGGCGTCTCATACAGCGGCAGCTGATAGCGCTCGGCCAGGCGGTTGACCATGTGCGTCGTCGAGACGGACTTCACCACAGCGCCGGTCCAGCCGCGCACTTCAACCAGATAGCGCAACGACAGCGCGAAGATGTGATGCGGATCCACGAACTCGCCGCGCGCGTCCATGGCCCCGATGCGGTCGGCGTCGCCGTCGGTCGCCAGGCCCACATCGGCGTGCTGCGCCTGAATCGCCGCGCTGAGCGCCTGGAGATAGTGCGCCAGCGGTTCGGGGTGAATGCCGCCAAAGCCGGGGTTCATCTCGCCCCGAATTTCCGTCACATGACAGCGGGTGCGGCTGAGCAAATCGCGGAAAGCCCCCCGTCCTGAGCCGTACATCGCATCGGCGACGACCCGCAGCTCGGCTTTGGAGATCAAATCCAGGTTGAGCAGCGTCGAAAGGTGCTGATAATAGGCCCAGGCGGGATCGAAGGGCCGCACCAACCCCAGCTTGAGCGCCTGCTCAAAGTCCATGAGGTTGGGGCCGCGCGCTTCCGCCTGTCCGCGTTCCAACTGCAGTTCCACCTGCCGCGCCTGTTCAGGCAGCGCCGAGCCGCCAAAGGCCGCCTTGAGCTTGATGCCATTGTAGCGCGGCGGATTGTGGCTGGCGGTGATCATCACCCCGGCTTCCGCCTTCTTCTCGACCACGGCGTAGGAGACCGCCGGCGTCGGGGCATCGGCGCGAGTCAAATGCGCCACAATCCCATTGCCGGCCATCACCCGCGCCACTTCCCGCGCATAGCGATCCGAAAGGAAGCGCGTGTCGAAGCCCACCACCACTTCCGGGCGCTCGCGGTCGCTGCCTTGCCGCACATAATCGGCAATCGCTTGCGAGACCAGGCGCACATTCTCAAAAGTAAACGTATCGCTGATTACCGCACGCCAGCCATCGGTGCCAAAACGAATTGTCATA
>JAGPHL010000046.1:0-11112 GCA_018055515.1 Anaerolineae bacterium | reverse complement strand
ATCTCGTACGGGTGCGGGCGATTCCGCACCTCGCGATCCTCAAGACGCTTCTGCGCGATCCACCGCTGGATCAAATCCTCATTGAAGACGTCCCCGGCCAGCAAGAAGTCGTGATCGGCCTCCAGGGCGTCCATCGCCTGCTCCAACGACGTAGGCAACGACTTGATGTGGGCGCGCTCGGCCTCAGACCAGGAGAAAATATTCTCGTCCACCGGCCCCAGGCCCATCGCCGTGGGATCCATCCCCTTGAGGATGCCATCTATGCCCGCCAGCAGTTGCGCGGCCATCGCCAGGTACGGATTGGCGGTCGCGTCGGGAGGACGGAACTCGAAGCGGGCCGAATCCGGGCGATTGGCGTATTTGGGGATGCGGATGGCGGCGCTGCGGTTCGCCAGCGAGAAAATCGCGCTGATGGGCGCTTCGTAGCCGGGGATCAGGCGGCGATAGGAGTTGGTGCTGGGATTGGTGAAGGCCATCACCGCCCCGCCGTGGTGCAGCAGCCCCGCGATGTACTGCCGCGCCAGTTGGCTGATGCAACCATATCCCGTCGGGTCGTAGAAAAGATTCACCCCCTGCTTCCAGATGTGCTGATGGAAATGCATCCCCGAGCCGGCTTCGCCGTACAGCGGCTTGGGCATGAAAGTCGCGGTCATCCCGGCCTCGAAAGCGGTCATCCGCGTGATGTATTTGATGAGCAGGCTGGCGTCCGCCGCCTTGAGCAACGGCAGCAGGGAGGTCTCGACCTCGCACTGACCGGGGCCGCCGACCTCATGGTGATGATACTTCACCGCGACGCCCATCGCCTCCAGGTGCATACTGATGCGGGAGCGCAGATTGTACAGCCGATCCAGGGGCGGGATCGCGTGGTAGCCGCCGTGGAGTGGGATCCCATAGCCGCTGCCCAATTCGTAGCTCTTCCAATCCGCCTCAGCCGACTCCACCCGATACGAAGCGGTGTTCATGGTGTTCTGATAGGAAACGCCATCGAAGATGTAGAATTCGAATTCCGGCCCCCAAATGCTGCAATCGGCGATGCCCGTCTGTTTCAGGTAGTCTTCGGCGCGGATGGCGATGTTGCGCGGATCGTAGGGGAAGATTTGCCGGGTGTCCGCCTCGAGCGTGACGCAGATGAAACTCAGGGTGGGAATTTCCCAGAACGGATCCTGAAATCCCGTCGCCAGATCCGGCACCATGACCATATCGCCGGCGCTGACGCTCTTAAATCCCACGCTGGAGCCATCAAAGCCCACGCCGTTTTCCATCAGCCGGGCGTTGAAGCGGCTGACAGGCACGGTGACATGATGCCAGCGCCCCCACAGATCCGAAAACTTGAGGTCCACCTGCATGATGGAACGCTCCTGGATGAACGCCAAAGCCTCCTCGAACGTTTGGAACATGACCTACCTCCCTCCCTGGATTGATTGCAGACTCATTTCAATGGATCTTGGGCATGGCCCGCAACGCCTCGTAAGCCGGGCGCGGCGAGCCATCGAAGTTTAACACGCTGTAGGGCGCGTTGGGATCGGTCGGCCCCAGGCCGCCTTTCTGCGCATAATCGAGGTTCCAGAGGAAAGCCAGGTGGACAAAGCCCCATTGCCGCATCAGTTGAAAAGCTTCCACATCCCATTGCGCCTGTTCCGCCAGGGTGTTATCCCAGGCAAATTCGAAGCCCACCGGCACTTCCGTCCACCCTTCCGCCGTCGCCCAGCCAAACTCCGTGAGGCACAACGGCTTGTTGTAGCCTGCGCGCTGCACCATCGTGTAATAATCCCAAATGGTGCTCTTGAATGACCAGGAGTGATGGGGATTGTCGAAAGGCCCCCGGAAATTGGCGGTCGGATCGTTATACCCCTCGTTCCAGGTGACGTTAGGCGGCATGTTGATGCCGTTGTGATGCGCACCGACACAATCGGCGTAGTCGAGGAAGCCGGCGGCAATCATCCGCTCCAGATACAGGTAGTCATCCATGTACAACCACCGATTGGGGTTGGCGGAGTCCGTCGCGGTCACGCCCGTCGGGGAAAGCGCCCCGCTGATGACGATGATGCTGGGATCCCGGCTCTTAATGGCCTGATACGCCAGACGCAACATCTCCACGTAGCGCTCCGGGTTGACGCCCTCAGCGGTGTCCCATTCACGGTTGAGGTTTTGCTCGTTCCACACCTCGATGGCGTGAATGCGCCCCTTGTAGCGGTCTACCACCTCGCCCAAAAACGCCGCATACAGCGACAGGTCGTCCGGCGGCGCGCCGAGGGGATCGGCGTCAATGTAGGAACGGGTCCACTCCGGCGCCGCGACGACGCTGAGCATCACCTTCAGCCCCATCGCGTTGGCCGACTCGACGACCGGGTCGTAGAGGCTCCAATCAGGCGGGGATGTTTTATCGGGATGTACATCGGTCCACCGCAGTTGCTGCTTCACCCAATCGAAGCCCAGCTGCTCCTTGATCTGACGCATGGTATAGCTGTAGTCGCCGACCACGGGGATCACGCCCTGAGCGGCAATGCCATAGCCGAACTGTCCCCACGGGAGCGGCGGCAGAGTTTCCGCGCCGGCAGCCGTCACCATGGGGGTAGGTGTCGGCAAGACGATCTCACCCACGCCGGGCAGCGAGGCCGTTGGCTGCACGCCAGCCTGCGGCGCGACAGCCGTTGACGTGACCGGCGCGACTTTGGCGCTCTCCGCCGGCGTGAACAGGGACGTCCCACTCACCGCACAGAGCGCCCCCAACGCCAGCAAGACCACCCAGATAATCCCCACCATCACCAACGAGCGTCCATGTAACCCGCGCAACGTCTCCTGTAAATTCTGCCAAAAGGGACTCTTCATGCACCTGCCTCCCTGCGTGCTTTTGAGATGCTGCGTCATGACATGCGCAAGGATGGCACACCACAGCATATCAGGGCTGAGTATACCCGGCTTCGTCAAAGGGGCAAGCAAACGCGGGCGACTTTCATCGCCCGCGTCTCCTCCCTGACAGCGTCAGCCGGCCACTCAGGGCTTGCACAGCGCGCAGTTCGACCCGTCCTGGTTGGTGCGCACCTCGTAGCGCGCCTCGCCAGCCTGCAAGATCACGCGATAGCCGGGGACGATCACTGTCAGGCAGGCGACACCCGGTTCCGCACACCCCAGGCAGGAGTCGGGCCATTCCACCGCTTCTGTGGAGACGACGGAAATCTCGCTTCGCGAAATCCCCTGCCGCTCCGCCAGCCAGGCGATGGCGCGTTGGGCGGCGGCGCCCGTCGGCGGCAGCTCCGCCGGCGCGGGTGTGGCCAGTTTCTGCTCGCACACCACGAAATTCGCCGGATTGCGCCCGGTGTGGACGTCATATTCCCGCCCGCTTGGATCGGTAAAGCGGTACTGATAGCCGGGCGTGATCACCTGCGCGTACATCATCCCCGGTTGAGGACAGCCAAGGCTGGTGTCCGGCCACTCGACTTCAGCAGCCGAGATCAGCGTGAGCGTTTCTGGCGCGACGCGCAGCCTCTCCGCCAGCAACTCGCGCACCCGGTCCGCCGTCGGCGTCACAGCGGCGCCGCCCTCTCCCGTCGCGTCGCACAACACCGCCGCTTGCAGCTCCTGATCCGTGTGCAATGTCACCGTTTTGCCCTCCTTATCGGTGAAAGTGAAACGCCAACCGGGCGTGATCACCGCCGCGTAGATGACGCCGGGCTGCGGACAGCCCAGGCTCGCATCGGGCCACTCCACCGGCTCGGCGGTCACCAGCGTGAGGTCCGTCGCCGGCACGCCGAGACGCTCCGCCGCCAGCTGCGCCGCCTCGAGCGTCGGGACGGCCTCGCTGGCAGGCGCCGCCGGCAGCAACGGCGAAATTGTCGGCAACGGTGAAGTCGCCGGCAACGGTGAAGTCGTCGTTCCCGATCCCGCACACGCGGAAAGCACCACGCTCATCAGCACTACCCATCGCCATCCCTTCATGCCACACCTCCCCTTTGGGTTACGTAACTCAAACGTCTTCTCCGGCAAGAAGGTTCCTTGCTGCCCTGCGGCGGACGCTTGCCCCATCCCTTGCCCCAAGTATAATACCGATTGAAGAGGACAGCAGGATGAAAGTGCAGGCGAATCCCGTATTTGTCCGCCAGCTCTACAGTGGCGCTCACCGCAGCCGCTTTTTCTGGCTGCTGAGTGGCTATGTCTTGCTGCAAGGGCTGTTGATATGGGGAGCGCTTTACCTCATCGGGAGCGGGACTTTTGGCGGCGACGAGGCTCGCATTTCACTTGCGGCGATCCTCAGCAGCGCCCGACAGCTCTACTGGTTCTCCAGCCTGCTCCTGCTGTTGGCCGGCGGATGGCTCGCTCCCATCGCCGCGATTGGCGAACTTACCGGCGAGAGTGAACATCGCACCTTCGATCTGCTGCGCACGACAACCCTCACCTCTCAGGCCATCGTCCTCGGCAAATGGGAGATGGCGCTCCTCAACGGCCTGCTCTTGCTGCTCGCCCCGCTTCCCATGCAACTGCTGGGATTCTGGCTTGGCGGCGTCACCGTCACCGAGCTGCTCCTGACGCAATTTTTCCTTTTCGTGGTCCTGATGATGAACACCGCCCTGGCATTAGCCATCTCCGCCCGCGTCCGCAAGACCTGGATCGCGGTGCTCATCTTCTATGGGATCATCCTGGGGGTGATCGCCTTCGTTGGCGGGGGCGCCCTCTTTCTTTCTGTGGAAGACGTCTTTCCTCTTCTGCTCCCCACTGCCGCTTCTTTGTGGCAAAAAGCGCTGTTGCAATACGGCTGGGTGTTGCTGGTCGGCCTGCATCCGCTCTCCGCCGCCATCTCCAGCGTGTCGCTCTGCGCCGAACAGGGAGCGTGGTTCCTCCTGGAATTTCCCGTCTCCATCGGGGGCCCTTCCGTGACTTCACCCACGGTGCTCTTGCCGGCTCCCTGGCTCACCCACACGCTGCTGGCGCTGCCGGCGACCGCCTTCCTCCTCTGGCGAACTGCCCGGCGCATCGCCCGACCGGAGGTCTGAGATGCAGGACTTCCCGCTCGCCGCGACCCTCCGTCCGTTACAGCGCGCCGTCCGCCGTCATGACGCGCTTCACGGCGCGGCGTGGGGCAGCGCGATAGGGCTGACTCTCGCGCTCCTCCTGGCGCTTGCCGCCCGCCTCGCCCCGCTGTGGCCCCGTTCCACGCTGCTCGCCCATCTCGGCCCGCTGCTGCTGTGCCCTCTGGGAGGCGCGCTGTGGGGCGGATGGCGTCCGCGACCCGTCATCGAGCAACTGCGCCGCCTGGAACGCGCTACGGGCCTCGCAGAACGCCTCAGCACGGCCTGGGAACTTCACACCGGCGTCATCACCAGTTCCCCGGCACTGCGAGAAGCCCAACGCGCGGAGACCGCCCGCGCCCTGCAAAGTCTCGATCCGCGCCGCGCTTTCCCCCTGCGGCCCTCTCCCGCCGCCGCCATCCTCAACGGCGCCCTGCTGCTGGCAGTGCTCGCGGCGCTTTTCGTCCCCAATCCCCAGGAGCGCGTTCTGGCCGAGCGCGCGGCCCTGCAACAAGCCGCCGCACGTCAGGCCGAGGAGCTCGCCGCCCAAATGGAGGCCGTGCGCGAGATCCCCAATCTCTCGTCGGCGGAGCGCGAGCGGCTCCTGCAAAGCCTGGAGGCCGCACGCCAGATCCTCCTCGACCCCCACGCCGCGCCTGAGGCCCGCCAGGCGGCGCTCCTGGAAGCCGAACAGCAACTCGCCGGCCTGCGGCAAGCTCAAGAAGACACCGCCCGGCAGCTGCGAGAAGCGCTCGCCGCCACCCCAACGGAGGCTCCGACAGAACGCATCCAGGCGCTCCTCGCAGCGCTGCAACGCGGGGACCTCGCTGCGGCGGAGACGGCGGCGCGTCAGCTGGCAGAGGGCGAAGCGCTCAGCTCAGAAGAACAGGCGGCCCTCAACGCCGCGCTAGCGCAGCTGGCAGAGGCCGCCCAGGCGGTGGATCCCGAGCTCGCCGAAGCGCTCGCAGCTGCAGCGACGGCCCGCGACGCGGGCGAAGCGACGGCGGCCCTCCAGGCGCTCGCCGGGGAGCTGGCACAGCAGCAGCAGGAGCGCGCCGCTAAGGAAGCGCAGCTCGCCGGGCTCCAGGCCGGCTTACAGAGTGGACGCGAACAGCTGGCAGCCGCCCAACAGGCAGCCGTCGGTGAGGGCGGATTTCCCCAGGCGGGCAGCGGCGTGTCCCAACACAGCGAGGATAGCGGCAGCGCAGCCCCTTACGGGCCCTCGGCCAGCGCACGCCTTCAGGGAACTGGCAGCGAAATCACCCTGCCGCGCGCCGTCGTCAGCGGCGATACCTCCAGCACGGGCCCCGGCGCCGAAACTGCCGCACGGGTGCCCTATGACGAGGTCTATCCCACCTACGCCGAGGCAGCGGCCGCTGCGCTCTCGCGGCAACCGCTGCCCCCGGGCCTGCGCGCCTCAATCCACAGCTACTTCAGCGCCCTGGCCCCCGCAGACGCAGCAACGCCTTGACATCACGCCACTGTGTGCTAAGATAATGTCCATGCCAAAATTCACTCAACACTCACTGCATTTGGATAGCAAGGACCAGCAGCAGCCGCCTCTACACTAAGGGGCCGGCCGCTGACACACATAGAACTACCCAGTCACCGGAACCGGTGACTGGTTTTTTTTTGGTAGAGACGCCATGCGCTGCCGCACATCATCCAAGAATGAAAATGTGAGGCGTGAGGCGTGAGCGGAGGCTGCGACGGCTCGCCAGTTTGGCTGGGGATGGAATCCCCAGCCTGGCACGAGCCAACCGCGCTGAAGCGCGTTGTCGGGGGAGCTCGCTTCAGCGAACTTGACGTAGCAGACCCGGAATTCATTCCGGGGCGGCCTGAGCGCAGCCTGAAGTTTGCGTTACATTTGCCACGCAAGTGATTTTTTTCGCTGATTCGCCTTTTCGCTGATTTGCTGACTGCTGACTCGCTGATCTCTATTTTCGAAGGAGGAGGAAGAGAGATGAAATCTGAACTGCTTACCCGCGTCAAAGAAGGCAACATCAAATTCGTCAGCCTGCAATTCACCGACATTCTCGGCAATGTCAAAAGCGTCACGCTGCCTGTAGATCAGCTGCCCCGCGCCCTGGAGGAAGGCATCTGGTTCGACGGTTCCTCTATCGAGGGCTTTGCCCGCATCTACGAGAGCGACCGCGTGCTCATTCCCGACCCGGCAACGTATCGCGTGCTCCCGTGGAGTTCCCCGGAGCGTCGCCGCGCGCGCCTGCTCTGCGATATTTACGGCCCCGACGGCCTGCCGTCGCCCGGCGACCCCCGGCAGGCGCTGAAACGGGTGGTAGCGCGCGCCGCCGAATTGGGCTACATCTTCAACACCGGCCCCGAAATTGAGTTCTTCATCTTCGAACGCAATGCCAGCGAACGGCCGCATCCCGTCCCCTACGACGTTGTCGGCTACTTCGATTTTTCGCCCCGCGACAAAGCGCAGCAGGTGCGCAGTGAAATTGTCCTCGCGCTCAAGGCTCTCGGCATCGAGGTGGAAATGAGCCATCACGAGGTAGCGACCGGGCAACACGAGATTGATTTCCACTACAGCGACGCCCTCAGCAGCGCCGATAACGCCATCACCTTCAAATACACCGTCCGCGCCATCGCCGCCGCCGAAAACCTCTACGCCAGCTTCATGCCCAAACCCATTTTCGGCATCAATGGCTCCGGAATGCACACCCACCAGAGCCTGGCGGATCTGCAAGGGCGCAATCTGTTCTACGACCCCAACGGCCCGTACCATCTTTCCCCGCTCGCGCACGCCTTCGTTGCCGGACAGCTGCTGCACGCGCGGGCGCTCTCCGCGATCGTCGCCCCTACGGTGAACAGCTACAAACGGCTCACCCCCGGCTATGAGGCTCCCGTCTACATCGGCTGGGCGCATCTGAACCGTTCCGCGCTGATCCGCGTGCCTTCGGCCTCCAACGGGAACGGCGCCGCGGTCCGCCTGGAGTTGCGCTGCCCCGATCCGAGCGCCAATCCCTACCTGGCGTTCGCCGCGATGCTGGCCGCGGGCCTCGATGGCATCGAAAAAGGGCTGACACCGCCGGAGATGGTCAATGAGGACCTGTATCACTTCGATGAGGAGGAGCTCCAACGCCGTGGCATCAGCACGCTGCCCGGGACCCTCGCCGAAGCCCTGGATGAGCTGGAAAAAGATGAGGTGATCCTCAAAGCGCTGGGGGGCCCCATCATCGAGACGTTCCTGCGCGCCAAACGCGCCGAGTGGGAGGAGTATCGCATCCAGGTCACCCCCTGGGAGCTGGAGCGCTATCTCGAAACGGCCTGACGCTGCAATCATGAGCGCCTGATCACCTCGGACTGCGCGTGCGAACTGCCGCCGCGCGCGCAGTCCGAGCGCCTTGAAATCCAATTCGTTGGGGAGGGGACATGAATCCAAAAGCTGCGGTGTTTGTCAGCTACACGGCCGCCGGCGGCGTTGTGACCGACGGGACTGGCGAGCAGGTGCTGTTGTTGATTCGTCCCTCGCAGGATGAGGTTCGCCTGCCGAAGGGTCACCTTGAGCCGGGGGAAACGCCTGAGGCCGCCGCCCTGCGCGAGACCGCTGAGGAAACCGGCTATGACGATCTCGAAATCCTCACGCCGCTGGGGCAACAACTGGTCGTCTTTTCGGCTGACAATTCCAACGTCCGCCGCACGGAAATATTCTTCCTGATGCGCGCGCGCTCACGGCATGAAACGCCCCGTCCGCCCGAAGATGAAGCGCAATTCTTTACCATTTGGGTGACGTGGGAGGAAGCGGTAGCCCATCTCACCTTTGAAGCCGAGCGGGAATGGATCCGCCGCGCCCGTCAGGCAATTTCCCGGCACACGGTATGAGTCACGCCGCACAGGACGCCGCCTTCCTCACCGCCAAAGCCCTGGAAGTGCACGCGCGGTTGGCAGCCCGCTATGGGCCGTTCCCGTGGCACCCCACCGACCCGCTCGCCGAGCTGGTCAACACCCTCCTGAGCCAGAACACCAACGATCGCAACCGCGATCTGGCGTTTGCGCAACTGCGCGCGCGGTTTCCCACCTGGGAAGCGGTGCGCGACGCGCCCCTCGAAGAGGTGATCGCCGCCATCCGTCCCGCCGGACTGGCGCCCAGCAAGGGACCGCGCCTCCAGGCCATCCTGCGCCGCATCACCGCTGAACGCGGCGAGCTGACGCTCGATTTCCTGCGCGAGCTGCCCCTTTCCGAGGCCCGTACCTGGTTGCGCGACCTGGATGGGGTTGGCCCCAAGACCGCCGCGATCGTCCTGCTCTTCGCGCTGGGGCGACCGGCGTTTCCGGTAGACACCCACATTCACCGGGTCACCTCGCGGCTGGGGCTCATCCCGCCAAAAACGTCCCGCGAGGCCGCCCACGAGCTGCTCGAAGCCCTCATCCCTCCGGAGCTCTACTACCCCTTCCACCTGGAAATTATCCAACACGGGCGCAGCGTCTGTCACGCCCGCCGTCCGCGCTGCGAAGAGTGTCCGCTCCAAGACCTCTGCGACGCCTACCCACTGCAAGCCGCCGGCAAATGAGCGCCGGCGGTGTTCCCCGCCGCAAGTTTTTTGACCGCCGGGGCACGTCGCAGGCAGAATGCCTTGGTCAGAGTAGTTTTACCCGCCCGCCAGCCGCCTGTTTAGAGGCTCCCATCCATATATCTAGGGCTTCGTCATCTCCAAACCCGCACCCACAGAGTATATGATATTTGTCTCAACTTACGGTTTACGCAACCTTAAAATTCAGGCAATTTTAACGTTATACCCCCCTTTGGGCATTGCCACACAGCGGATTTTCTGGTAAAATAGAATCGTGCGCGGAGGTAAGCCCCTCCATCGCCAGCCTTGCAGATCCACAAAGGCTGGCGTCAGCACGTGAAGGTTACACCAACGATATTCTATCGGCTGAGGGGAATTTTTGCGCCTCTCACCAAACCGAGGCCGTCTATGTCCAAAATGGATGCACAGCGTTTATGGCAGGCAGCACTGGGAGAACTGGAATTGCAGATGACCCGTGCCATGTTCGACACCTGGCTGCGGGATAGCCGGTGCATCGCCCTGGAGGACGAGCAGTGCCTGGTCATCGGCGTGAAAAACGGTTATGCCGTCGAATGGCTGGAAAATCGCCTCTACACCGTCATTCAGCGGGTCCTCCACCGGCTCGGCGGCCCACAATTCGAGGCCCGTTTTGTCGTCTGGGACAGCAAACTGGCCGTGGTTGAGCCGCCGTCCCCTCTGCTACAAAACGCCCCGGCCCTGCCCGCTCCCGATCCGGGACTGAACGGCAGCTACACTTTCGACAATTTTGTCGTCGGTTCAGGGAATCGCCTGGCGCAGGCCGCCTCCCTCGCCGTGTCCGAAACCCCCGCCCGCGCGTACAACCCGCTCTTCCTCTATGGCGGCGTAGGACTGGGCAAGACCCACCTCCTGCACGCGATTGGGCACAGCTGCTACAAGCGCAACCTGCGAGTCCTGTACCTCTCGTCGGAACAGTTCACCAACGACCTGGTCGAGGCCATCCGCACGCACACCACCGACAGTTTCCGTGACAAATACCGCGGGGCGGAAGTGCTGCTTGTAGATGACATTCAGTTCATCGCCGGCAAAGAAAGCACGCAAGAGGAATTCTTCCACACGTTCAACGCCCTGCGCGATACCGGACGACAAATCGTCCTCAGCAGCGATCGTCCCCCCAAAGCGATGATCACGCTCGAAGAGCGGCTCCGCTCGCGGTTTGAGTGGGGCCTGATCGTGGACATTCAGCCCCCGGATTTCGAGACCCGGCTGGCGATCTTGCAGAACAAGGCCGATCGGCTGCAGGCGCCCATCCCTGCCGACGTCCTGACCTTCATCGCCGGCAACGTCGAAAGCAACATCCGTGAGCTGGAAGGCGCGCTCAACCAGGTACTGGCGCTCACCCGGCTCACCGGGCAGCCCTGCACCCTCGAAACCGCCAGAAATGTCCTGGGAGATCACCTGCCCAGCCGTCGCGAACTGTCGGCGGATGAAATTCTCAAGACGGTCGCGGAGTTTTACGGCCTCACCCTCGAAGAATTGCAAGGCCCGCGACGCAGTCAACGCCTGGTCTTCCCCCGGCAGGTCGCCATGTTCTT
>JAGPHL010000247.1 GCA_018055515.1 Anaerolineae bacterium | reverse complement strand
CTCCCTCTCTCTCCACCTATGCTATAATAGCTCTCATGTCCATGCAACCTTACGTGCTCGCCTCACAATCGCCGCGCCGCCGGGAGCTGTTGGCCTGGCTGGACCTGCCCTTCCACGCCATCGCCGCCGACGTGGATGAAACCCCGCTGGCCGGGGAGCCTCCCGCCGCACTGGCTACCCGTCTTGCCAAGATGAAAGCGCGCGCCGCGGCGCAAACGGCACCGACGGCCCCGGTGCTCTCCGCGGACACCGTCGTGGATCTGGAAGGCGTCTCGCTCGGCAAACCCGCCGACCCCGCCGAGGCATGGGCCATGCTGACCGCGCTGCGCGGAAGGGAGCACGCCGTCCATACCGGCGTGGCGCTCTGGGACGCGCGCACCGGCGCGCTGCGGCTGCGCCGCGTCACCACCATGGTCGCCATGCGCGCCTACAGCGACGCAGAAATCGCCGCCTACATCGCCACCGGCGACCCCTTCGATAAAGCCGGCGGTTACGCCATCCAGCACCCCAGTTTCAGCCCGGTAGCGCGCCTCGACCGGTGCTACGCCAACGTCGTGGGCCTGCCCCTCTGTACCGTCCTGGCCCTCCTCGCGGAGCATGGCGAAGCGGTACCCCCAACGGCCCTGGCGTTGTGCCGACGACGCTTCGGCTATCCCTGCCCCAGCCCGGATTGGGGACAGGCGCTTCAGCCCGGCTAAAAAGGTGGACGCGATGAAAATTCACCGCCTGTTGCAAGTATGGCTCTTGCTCTGCCTGCTGGGATGCACGGCCACGCCCTCGACGCCCGCCGCGCCCCCCGAAACGACGTCCGACACGCCCCTCACGCCGGCGCCCGGCGATTTTTCCGAGGCCGAAGCCGTCGGGCGCGCGTTCCTCGACGCCTGGAGCAAGGACGACCTCGCGCAGATGTACGAGCTGCTCGCCCCTTCCCTCCGCGCCGGGCTGGCCCTCGACCCCTTCGCGCAGGCGTATCGCGCCGCGCAGACCACGGCGACCGTCCTGCAAGTCCGCACGCTGCCCCATCAACTGGGATTGGAAAACACCCGCGCCTGGATTGATTTCACCGTCATCTGGCAAACGGCCCTCTTCGGCGAGCTGCAGGCCGAAAACCGCCTGGCCCTCCTCAAAGAGGGCGATGCCTGGTGGGTGGATTGGCGACGCGAGGCGATCTGGCCCGATCTCGCGGGCGGCAACAAATTCGCCGTCGAATACCAGGTCCCGCCGCGGGCCAACATCTACGACCGCCATCAGGCAGCGCTGGCAGCGCTCAGCACCATCGTCACCGTCGGCGTCGTCCCCGAACGGATCGAAAATGAGGCCACGCTGCTGGCGAACCTCTCCATCGCGCTCAACCTGTCTCAGGCAAGCATCCAGGCCAAATACGCGGGGCAGCCCGTCAACTGGTTCATCGCCATCGCCGACATCACCGGGGAACAGAGCCTCGCCTACGACGCCCTGCTGCGCACGCCCGGCGTCGAGCGCCGCGAGCGCGCCGGCCGGTTCTACCCGGAGAACGGCGCGGGCGCCCATGTCGTGGGCTGGGTCTCCGCGATACCGGCGGAGCAGCTGGAAAGCTACCGTCAGCAAGGCTACCGCGATGACGCGCTGGTAGGCATCAGCGGGCTGGAAGCGTACGCCGAATCCATCCTCGCCGGCAAGAACGGCGGGCAGCTCTATCTGGTAGATGCCAGCGGCGCCTACGTCCGGGGGGTGGCGGAACGGCGCCCCGAGCGCGGGCGCGCCGTCACCGCCACGCTCGACCGCACGCTGCAGGCGCAGGCCGAGGCGATCCTCAAAGATTTCAGCGGGGCCATCGTGGCGCTCGACGTCAACACCGGCGCCGTCCGCGTGATGGCCAGCGCTCCCACCTTCGACAACAACGTCTTCGTCCGTCCGACCGGTGCCGGGGAGCGCCAGGCCCTGCTCAACGACAGCCGCCGTCCGTTGCTCAACCGCGCGACGCAGGGCACCTATCCCAGCGCCTCCGTCTTCAAGATCGTGACCCTCTCCGCGGCGCTGGAGACGGGGTTGTTCAACGTCAACAGCGCCTTCAACTGCCCCGGTTACTGGGACGCTTTTGGGGAAGCCAATCGCAAGGCCTGCTGGCTGGCGACCGGACACGGCCCGATCACCCTGTTCAACGGGCTGGTCCAATCCTGCGACGTCGTCTTCTACGAGGTCGGCATGGCGCTGGATCACAAGGACCCCACCCTGCTGCCCACTTACGGCGCCGCCTTTGGCCTGGGACAGCGCACGGGGATCGTCGAAATCCCCGAGGCGGCCGGGCTGATGCCCACCCCACAATGGAAATTCGACACGTACCTGGAGCCATGGACGGCGGGCGATACGGTGAATCTCGCCATCGGGCAGGGCTTCCTGCTGGTGACGCCGCTGCAGGTCGCGGAGATGCTCGCGGCCGTCGCCAATGGCGGGACGCTCTATCAGCCCTACGTGATCGAACGTCTCGAGGCGAGCAGCAGTCAGCCCGAACAGCAGACCCAACCGCTGGCGCGCGGCCGGCTGCCCATCTCCGAGACGACCCTGGCGACCCTGCGCGAGGGCTTGCTGCAGGTGACGACGGCAGCTAACGGCACCGCCACGCACCGCTTTGCGGGACTCAACGTCAGCGTCGCCGGCAAGACCGGCACGGCGGAAGCGCCCGGGCCGGGCAATGAACCGCACGCCTGGTTCGCCGGTTACTTTCCCGCCGACAAGCCCGAAATCGCCATGGTCGTGCTGGTGGAAAACGTCGGCGAAGGGTCCTCCTACGCCGCTCCCATCTTCCGCCAGATGGTCGAGGCCTATTACGGCTGGCCCCTCACCCCCTTGCCCGTGATTTCCGCACCGACGGGGGACTGAACTGGATGCTGGATGCTGGCCTCATTACCCATCCCCCATTACCCCTCACCCCCATGCCGTTTCTGCCCGTAATTGCACGTTTTCGCACGGTTTTTGCGCGCTCCATTGACAAAACGTGCATCCCGTGCTAGGATTGAAGGCGTCAATCATGCAGTATCGGGCGCATCGTCATGCTGAGTGAAGAACGTCGCACCTTAATTCTCACCGCGCTGAGCCGATCAGGCAGCGTGCGGGTCAGCGATCTCGCCGCCAGCCTGCAGGTAGACCCCGTCACCATCCGCCGTGATCTGGCGCAGCTGGAAAGCGCGGGGCGCCTGCAGCGCGTCCATGGCGGCGCGGTGCTGCGCGAGCTGCCGACCGCCGGCGCGCCGGGCAGCATCCAGCGCCGCATCGCCGAAACCGCCGCCCGGTTCATCCCCGATGACGCCGTGGTCTTCCTGGGACCCGGCCTCCTCACCGCCGAGATGGTGCCCTTCTTGATGACCCATCAACGGCTGACGCTGGTCACCAATTCCCTGCAGGTGGCCTGGGCCGCCGCGCAGAGCAGGAAGCATCCCCTGCACGTCGTCGGCGGGCAGGCGGAGGCCGATTTTGGGCTTTATGGAGATGCGCAGGCGTGGCCCCCCTTGCGCGCCGATTGGGTCGTCCTGGAAGGCGACGGGCTGGACGCAGAGCGGGGCCTCACGCACGATCAGAGCCGCTACGCGACCCTGGCGCG
>JAGPHL010000246.1 GCA_018055515.1 Anaerolineae bacterium | reverse complement strand
ACGACGACGGACATCATACCCACG
Organism: Anaerolineae bacterium; assembly: GCA_018055515.1. Taxonomy (GTDB): domain Bacteria; phylum Chloroflexota; class Anaerolineae; order B4-G1; family SLSP01; genus JAAZNO01. Next base: position 3,580 of record JAGPHL010000246.1, on the reverse strand, counting down.
TCCATGCCGCCGGCGAAATTCCCGCGCACGGCTGGCATTCACATCCTCACATCCACGAACCCCAGACCCACACGCATCCTCACACGCCGGATCTTCACCATCAGCACCGGCACGAGACCCCTTAGCGACGCCGTCCATGGCAGTTTGATCCGGCATCCCGCCCCAAACGCAATTGCCAATCCTGCACAAAGGAGTATAAAGTCTGGCTGGGGATTCTATCCCCTGCCTGACATGAGCTCTCGCACTGAAGCGCGTTGTTGGGGACCTGTCAGACCCGGAATTCATTCCGGGGCGGCGGCCGGCGAGTGAACTGAAGTTCGCGCCACCTTTGTCACGCAAGTGATTTTTTCGCTGATTCGCTTTTTCGCTGATTCGCTGACGGCTGACCGCTGATCTCTATTTTCGAAGGAGACGCCATGTGCTGGCGCACATCATCCAAGGATGAAAATGTGCGGTGACTGTTCAGCCTGGCGCCAGGGTGCCAGACGGCGATGAAGGAACCTTTGTGGCCTGTAGCTTTTGCCCCACCCCCTGCCCCCTCCCCAACGGCGCAGACGCCGTTGGGGAGGGGGAGAAAAAAAATGGGGGCTTTGCAGGCGGGCGTAGCCCGCCTGCAAAGCCCCACAAAAAAAAGTTCCCCTTCCCCTCGCGCGGCGCGGGGGGAAGGGGCCAGGGGATAGGGGGGAAAAAGTTGACACTCAATCTTCAAAGGTCGCCAGGAAATCTTGCGTTTTTCAGTCAGTGGCGATACCTTTGTCACGCAAGTGATTTTTCTCGCTTTCTCGCCTTTTCGCTGATTCGCTGACCGCTGATCTCTATTTTCCGAGGAGAACATCATGTCCACAGAAGAGCATCTGCACACCTTAGCCATTCACGCCGGGGAGGATGAGGGCCTGCCCGATGTCGCCGCGCCGCTGCACATGGCGAGCACGTTCCGCTACGCCAGCGCCGCCGAAGCCGCGCACGCCTTCGAGACCGAGGAGCGCCCCATCTACACGCGCTGGGGCAATCCCACTCTCGCCATGCTGGAAGCCAAAGTCGCAGCGCTGGAAGGCGGAGAGGCGGCGCTCGCTACCGCCTCCGGGATGGCCGCCGTCAGCACAGCGCTGCTCACCGCGCTGCAGGCGGGCGATCACGTCGTCGCCACCACGGGGCTGTACAGCGGGACTTACAGCCTGCTCACCCGCGACCTGCCCCGCTTCGGCGTCGAGACCACGCTCGCCGAAGCCACCGATCCCGACGCTTTCGTCGCCGCGCTGCGTCCCAATACCCGCGCCATCTACCTGGAATCGCCCGGCAACCCCACCCTCGCGCTCAACGACGTGGCCGCCATCACCGCCCTGGCGCGGGAAAGGGGTATCCTCACCTTCATAGACAACACCTTCGCTACGCCCTTCAATCAGCGCCCGCTGGAGCTGGGCGTGGATGTGGTGGTGCATTCGGCGACCAAGTTCTTCTGCGGGCACGGCGACGCGATTGGCGGCGTGATCGTGGCCCCGCAGGACTTCATCACACGAGCGCTCAAGGGGCCGCTGCGCACCTTCGGCGGCTGTATGAGCCCCTTCAACGCCTGGCTCATCGCCCGTGGCATCCACACCTTCCCGCTGCGGATGGCGCGCCACAACGCCAATGCCCTCCGCGTCGCCGAATGGCTGGCCGAACAGCCCGGCATCACCGGGCTGCGCTATCCGTGGCACCCGGCGCACCCTCAATACGCGCTCGCCCGCGCGCAGATGCCGGGCGGCGGCGGGGGCGTGGTCGTCTTCGAGGTAGAAGGGGGCGAGCAAGCCGGCGCGCGCCTGCTCGATGCGGTGCGGCTGTGTACGCGAACCGTGAGCCTGGGTGACACGCGCACGCTCATCACGCACGCGGCAAGCACTACCCATCGCAGCGTCCCCAAGGCGGCGCGGCTCGCCTCCGGGCTGAGCGATGGCCTGGTGCGGCTGGCGGTGGGGCTCGAAGCGGCTGAAGACATCATCGCGGATCTGGAGCAGGCGTTGCGTCACGCCACCGGTTGAAGCCGTCGGCGTCGCACGCCGAAATCGCGGCGATCCACATCCGCCCCTACAGTCCGCTCCTACGACAGACGCAAACCTGACAGGTCTTTCGAGACCTGTCAGGTTTTTATTCTTTGTTGACTTCCCCGCCGCTTGTGTAACAATAGAAATTATACCGATTTGCCTGGCCTGACGATGAATCGTCAGGCTACCACCCGAAGCCTGCTCAAGCAGGCTCTAACAGAGTCAGCTTGAGCCGACTTTGCGTAACAGCCAGTGAATTCATTCGCTGGTGAGCCGCCGCAATGTAATCGGTATAAACTCTAATAATTTGTAGGACAGGTTGCCAACCCGTCCTACATACACCCAGGAGTCTCTCATGTCCGAACCGCTGGAACTGCATCTGACCGTCGCCCCGAAGGGCAAGAAGTACGAAGCCCGCCTGGATTGCGCCGAGCTCGGCATAGATGCCGGCCCCTATCCCCTGCGCCTGCCGCTGGATGACAAAATCCTGGAGGAGCTGCGCTGGTATCTGGAGCAGTACCCGCGCTGGCCCGTCGGGCCGGACGTGGAGCGCGCCGAACGCATCAAGGCGCAGCTGGCGGGCTGGGGACGCGAGCTTTTCAACGCTGTCTTCGCCTCGACCGAGGCCATCCGCGTGTGGACGCAGTTCCGCGCCCACGAGCCGGGCCGCCCGCGCCTGCTCACGCTCGATTGCACCGAGCCGGATGTGCTGCGCCTGCCCTGGGAGCTGCTCGCCGATGAGGAGACGCATCTTTCGATGCTGGATATCGGCTTCCGGCGGCGGCTGCACAAGGCGCAGGCCGCGCCGACCCGCGCCTTCGACCTGCCCGCGCGCGTGCTGATGGTCGTCGCCCGCCCCGAAGATGAGGGTGTCGCCTTCATTGACCCGCGCGCGAGCAGCCAGGCGCTCCTCGCGGCGCTGGAGCCGCTGGGCGATGCGGCGGTGGTGGAATTCCTGCCCGTGGGGACGCTCGCCGCGCTGGATAAGCGGCTTACCGACCGGCGCGCCCCGCCCGTCCACGTCGTCCACTTCGACGGGCACGGCGTCTACGACCGGCGCAAGGGCCTGGGCTACCTGATCTTCGAGGACGCCCAGGGCCGCACCGATTTCGTGGACGCCGAGAAGCTCGGCGCGCTGCTCGCCCGCTCCGGCATCCCGCTGATGGTGCTGGATGCCTGCCAATCGGCCCACGCCGACGCCGACAACCCCTTCACCAGCGTCGCGCCCCGGCTGATTCAAGCCGGGATTGGCAGCGTGGCGGCGATGCAGTACAGTGTGTTGGTGCCGACGAGCAAGCGCTTCTTCGCCGCGTTCTACACCGCGCTCACGGAGGGCGAGACCATCGGCCAGGCGATGGACGCGGGCCGCCGCGCCCTGCTGCGCGACGAGTTCCGCTTCATGCTCCACCACCCCGACGGCTCCGACCGCCCTATCGCCCTGCGCGACTGGTTCCTCCCCGCGCTGTACCAGCAGGCGGCGGATCCGGCCCCATTCAAAATCGAAAAATCGGCAAATCAGCAAATCGGCGAGAAGGCGAGTGAGCGAGAAGGCGAAAAGG
>JAGPHL010000245.1 GCA_018055515.1 Anaerolineae bacterium | reverse complement strand
CGCCAACTGTTCCGCCTCGACGATGCGCTCCGGCATATACTCGACGTAGAAACGCGCCAACGTGTGGAGCGTCTCGAATTCGTAAGGGGCAAGAGTCCGCGCGTAAAGCAGGTCGCCTTGTGCAGTTTCGAATTGTTGCCGCGCGATGCTCACCTGCGCTCGTCCCAGGTACGCCAGAGCGTACTTGGGATCCAGGGTGATAGCCCGTTCGGCAGCAGCCTCTGCTTCTTCCAGTTGTCCCGCCTGCGCCGCGGCCAGCGCCAGCCAGGCTTCATTGCGCGGATTTTCAGGGGCCAGTTCCGCCGCCGCGTCAAATTCCGTAGCGGCTTCGGCGTATTGTCCCTCATAATACAACACGGTCCCCAGCCAGAAGTGGGCTTCTTCATTATTACTCTCCAACGCCAGCGCCGCTTTGAAGTTCTCCTGGGCCGACGTCCACTGCCGGGCGTAGAAATGCGCCTGTCCCAAACCGACGTAGAGGGCGGCGTTTTCAGCGTCCAGCTGCAGCGCATGTTCGAAATCGGCGACGGCCAGGCCATAGGCGCGCAATTCGATGTACTTGTAGCCCCGTTGAAGCCGGAGGGTCACATTATCGGGATCCTGAAGCAATCGTAAGTCGAACTGCGTGGAGACGGCGGGTTGCGGCGTGACGGTTGGCGGCGCTGCCGTCGCCGTCGCCGTTGGCTCAGGGCGTGGCGTGGAGGTGGGGAACTCGGCGGTGGCGGTGGGCAGATCCAGCAAAGGGATGGGCGTCGCTGTCGCCTGAGGGCGGGTGCGGGTAATGATCACGGCTAACGCGCCATAGACAGCCAGCACCAGAACGAGCAGTACCACGAGCAGCAGCTGCTGCACCGGCTTGATTTTGCCGTCTTTGCGGCGCGGCGCGGCTTTTTTGTCGGCGCGGCGTTTTTTGGGTGCGGCGGGAGCGGGCGATGGGGATTCGGCTTCAGGTTCTGGGAGCAAAAACTCCTGCCGGGCAGCGTCCAGGTCGAGGGGCGTCTTCAGCGCATCCGGGGCGGGGGCAGAGAGTTGAACTTCCTCTTCCGGCGTTGCGGCAAAGGCTCCAAGAGCGTCGCGGCGACGTTTGGAATCCGATAAACGCTGGCCAGGTTCCCGCCTGGAGGTCGGTTCTGCCGCGGGTTTAGGTCCGGCAACGCCCAACGATTCAAACAGGCTCTCGAATTCTTCTTCATCGTCGGTGCTCTTGGGTTTTTGTGGATTGCTCATACGGCACTCCCCGATCTGCTAAATTCGTCGGCTGCTCTGCAAGCCTCCGACTCAGAGCTCACAGGTTTAGTATAGGGCAGTTTCAAGGAAAGGCAAATTTTCTAAGGCGACGGGCGTCTGCCCTTCCAGATACTGCCCGACGCCGCGCCTTCCCCGCAACCTGAATCCCGCCCGGTCACATTGGTCAGCCTAACGATTGTGGTACAATACCTCTGCTGAACAAACCGCGCGCACGATGAGGGTCCGATGAACAGTTTCAAGCTCGAAACACCGATGCAACCGACAGGCGATCAGCCCCAGGCCATCGCGCAGTTGGTGGAGGGCCTGCAAAAAGGATTCCGCCATCAGGTGCTCAAGGGCGCAACGGGCACGGGCAAGACTTTCACCGTCGCCAACATCATTGAGCAGATGCAACGGCCGACCCTGGTACTGGCGCACAACAAAACGCTGGCGGCGCAGCTCTACTCCGAGTTCAAAGCGCTGTTCCCCCACAATGCGGTCGAATACTTCGTCTCGTATTACGATTACTATCAACCGGAAGCCTATCTGCCCCAACACGATCTCTACATCGAAAAAGATGCGGACATCAACGAGGAAATCGAGCGCCTGCGGCTGGCAGCGACGGCGGCGATAATGACCCGCCGCGACACCATCATCGTCGCTTCTGTTTCGGCCATCTACGCCCTGGGAAGCCCTGAGGAATGGGGAAAAGTCGTCCTCCCCCTGCAGGCAGGGCAGGCGATCCGCCGCGAGACCGTGATGCGGCACCTGGTGAGCATCTACTACGAGCGCAACGACCTGGACTTCAGACGAGGTACCTTCCGCGCGCGGGGGGACACTTTGGAAATCCGCCCCGCTTACACCGAAGACGCCTACCGCATCTCCTTTTGGGGTGACGAGATCGAGCGCATCACACGGACTGACCCGCTCACCGGGGAGGTCCTGGAGACGCCCGCCGCCATCCAGATCTTCCCCGCGCGGCACTACATCACCTCAGAGGAAAAGCAACGGCAGGCGCTCCTCGACATCGAGGCAGAACTGACCGCGCGGCTGGCGGAGCTCACCGCGCAGAACAAATTGCTCGAAGCGCAGCGCCTGGAACAACGCACCCGCTACGATTTGGAGATGATACGGGAGATCGGCTACTGCGCCGGCATTGAGAACTATTCCCGGCACCTGGATCAACGCGCTGCCGGCGAGCCGCCGTGGACGTTGCTGGACTACTTCCCGGCGGATTTCCTGCTCGTCGTGGACGAATCGCACATGACGATCCCGCAGGTGCGCGGCATGTTCAACGGTGATCGCAGCCGCAAACAAGTGCTGGTGGATTACGGTTTCCGGCTGCCTTCCGCGCTGGACAACCGTCCCCTCACCTTTGAGGAATTCAACGCCCGGCTGAATCAGGTGCTCTACACCAGCGCCACGCCCGCTCCCTACGAGCTGGAGCGCGCCTCGCAGATCGTGGATCAAGTCATCCGTCCGACCGGCATTCTGGACCCCGAAGTGCAGGTATTGCCCACGCGGGGTCAGATAGACGATCTGATCGGGCAGATTCGGCAGCGGGTCGCCAAAGGCCAGCGGGTATTGGTGACGACGTTGACGAAGAAAATGGCGGAGGACCTCTCGGACTATCTGCGGGAGCTGGGGATGAAGGTCAACTATCTCCACAGCGAGGTGCAAACCATCGAGCGGGTGGAGATCCTGCGCGACCTGCGGTTGGGGCAATACGACGTCATCATCGGCATCAACCTGCTGCGGGAGGGGCTGGACCTGCCCGAAGTAAGCCTCGTGGCCATTCTCGACGCCGACAAGCAGGGATTCCTCCGCAGCGCCACGGCGCTCGTCCAGACGATGGGACGCGCGGCGCGGCATCTCGACGGCAAGGTGATCATGTACGCGGACAGCGTCACCGATGCGATGCGGGAAGCCATCGAGGAGACAGAGGCGCGCCGCAAAAAGCAGCGCGAGTACAACGAGACGCACGGCATCGAGCCGCAGGCGATCGTCAAGGAGATTCACGACCTCACCGAGCGCGTGCGCGTCGCCGTGCAAGAGGAGAGCGCGCCCGACGTGAGGCCGGAGGCCATGGAGCCGGCCGCGCTCCAGAAGCTCATCCACGAGTTAGAGAAGGAAATGAAGAGCGCCGCCGAGAGCTGGGAATTCGAGAAAGCCGCAGCGCTGCGGGATCAGATTTTCGAATTGCGCGGCGTGCTGGAGGCGAAATCGCCCTTATGGAAGCGCGAGCGGGGCAAGGTGTAGCGCTCGCTGTTGACAAAATTGAGGGCTATGGTATGATTCATCGTGTTCAGGGGGCGTAGTGTAGTGGTTAACATGTCGGCCTGTCAAGCCGAAGATCGCGGGTTCAAGTCCCGTCGCTCCCG
>JAGPHL010000045.1:11543-16167 GCA_018055515.1 Anaerolineae bacterium | reverse complement strand
CTCTCCGCCATGCTGTTATTGCTGCAGGACGACCTCCCCGATCCCCGCACGATTGACGGCTGGGACATCGCCAGTCTCTCGGCGGTGACCGACGCCGTTGTGTGGCAATATCCGCATCCGGAGCGACTGGCGCTCGTGGGTCGGCTGCCGATCCTCTGGCTGGCGGTGTTGCTCGGCGCGCTGATCTGCCGGTGGGCGCGCGACCTGGGCGGCCCGCGAGCCGGGCTGCTCGCGCTGACGCTCTTCGCCTTCGATCCCAACATGATCGCCCACGGCACGCTGATCACGACGGACATGACGGCGACGATGTTGAGCGTGGCGACGTTGTACGCGGCGAGTCGGCAGGTTAGCGAGAAAGCGAAAAAGCGGAAAAGCGAAAAGGCAAAAAGGCGAGAAGGCGAGAAGGCAAAGAGGCAAGGAAGCGAGAATTTTGTCGGATGGATGGGCGTGGGCGTGCTGCTGGGGCTGGCATTGCTGGCGAAGGTGTCCTCCCTGATGCTGGTTCCGGTGCTGGGACTGGTCATTGCGGGCCACGAATGGCGAATGGCGAATGGCGAATTTCACGGCTCACGTTTCACGCAGTACATATTGCGCCTTATACCCTACGCCGCGTCCCTGGCCTTGCCCGCGATGCTGGTGGTATGGGCCGGCTACGGCTTCGAGGTCGGACAGGTTCCCGGACTGCCCTTCCCCATTCCCGCCGCGACGCATGTCCGCATCTACCAATCGCTGCAAGAGCACTATGAGCTGGGACATCCCACCTTCCTGCTGGGACAGGTGAGCTCTCACGGCTGGTGGTGGTATTTCCCGGTCGCCTTCGTGCTAAAAACCCCGCTGCCGATGCTATTGCTGGCATTGTATGCCGTCGTATGCGCTGCGTACCGCGTCCGGCGTGATGTTCTCACTCACTCAACTCACGCATTACGCAGCGCGCATTATGTAGCACTGCTCTTCCCCCTGCTCTACGCCGCCACGAGCCTCTTCAGCACCGTGAACATCGGCTATCGCCATTTGCTGCCGTTGTTGCCGTTCCTCTATATTGGAGTTGCAAGTTGCAAATTGCAGGTTGCAACTTCAAAATCCCGCGCCTCACATTTCACGTTTCACGCATTACGTATCACGCATTATGCCTTACTTCTCTGGCTCATCCTGGGCACCCTCGCCGTCGCCCCCCATGACCTTGCGTTTTTCAACGAGCTGGCAGGCGGCCCGGCGGGCGGATACCGCTATCTGGTAGACTCCAACCTTGATTGGGGACAAAATCTGTGGCAGTTGCGGGAGTGGATGACGGAACACGACGTGACGGAGGTCTATTACGCCCATTACAGCCCCGCGAGGCCGCAGGCCTACGGCATCGAGGTGAAGTTCCTGCCGCCGGATCCGCGCGCGGTAACCTTCACCCCCTGGCAACCGGCGCCGGGATGGTACGCCATCGGCGCGACGGTGCTCCAGGGTCCTTACGCGCCCGATCTCAATTTCTACGCCTGGTTTCGGAACCGTGAACCGGCGGCGCGACTGGGACACGCGCTCTGGCTATACGAAGTCGCGCCCTCGTCGCCCCCGGCATGGGCGGTGCTCTGTGCGGAAACGGGCCTTTCCCCCGAACAGGTGCGCGCGAACGTCGGACAATCCGCCCTGCGGGTGATCCAGCCGGACTGCAGCTCCGCCGAGGTCTACACGAAAGGGTCGGGGCTTTGGGTCGGGACAGCGGCTGAGCGCCCCACCGCAGGGACTTTAGAATTCTCTCTCCGCGCCGCGAATGGCGCTGAAAGCGCCCGCATCGAGCGCCTGGAAGCCGCCCCCTCCCCCGCGTTCCCGTATCCGGTGCGGACGGCCGGGCCGCTGGACTTCCTGGGCTACGACGTCACGCCGCGCCCCGAAAGTTCCGAGATCGTGCTGCGCACCTACTGGCAGGTCAAGGAGCGCCCCGAGCGTCCCCTCTCCTTGATGGCGCACCTCGTCGCGGCAGATGGCACGACCGTGCAAGTCGGCGATGGGATGGGATTCCCGATTGACCAATGGCAGACAGGTGATATGCTCATCCAACAACATCGTCTGCCAGCCCCCGAATCCGAGGGCTACGCCTTCCGCCTGGGCGGCTACTGGCTGGATACAATGGAACGTTGGCCGATTGTGAACGGCGGTGATTATTGGGAAGTGCGACCATGAAGCAGGGACGTACTGCGTCTTCCCGCTGGCTGGCGGTGACGCTGTTGCTGCTCCAGTGGGCGCTGTTGCTCAACGCCGCGACCCGGCTTTCCGCCACCATTGATGAGCCTTTTCACATCACCAGCGGCTACGAATATCTGCGCACCGGCAACGTGCAGCTCTTCGACGAGCATCCCCCGCTCGCCAAAGCGCTCTTCGCCTGGCCCCTCTTCTTCGTGCCCGATCTGGCCCCGCCTGAGACCGCTAACGGTTACGCCGACGGCGCTCTGATCACCGTCGCCCAGGAGACGCTGCTCGCTTACCGCCCGCTGGACCGGGTCATCGTGGCGCCCCGCATCGCGGCGGCGTTGCTCACCGTCCTTCTCGCCGCCACGATCTACCGCGTCGCGGCGACCCTTGCCGGGCCGCCGGCCGGCGCGCTCGCGCTGGCACTCTGCGCCCTGGATCCCAACTTCCTCGCCCACGGCAGTCTGGCGACGACCGACATGGGAGCGACGGCCTTCAGTCTCTGGGCGCTGTGGGCAGGGACGCGCTGGCTGCAACGGCCCACGCACCGACGGTGGGGAATCGCGGCGCTGCTGCTGGGACTGGCACAGGGCGTGAAGCTGACCGCCCTGCTGCTGTATCCGGTGCTGGGAGTTGGGGTCGTGATCAACGCCGCGGCGCAGAGGCGTCAAGGGGCCGCGTTCCCCTGGAAAACAGTGGGGCGCTTTGTGGCCATGGCGGCGGTTTCGGCGCTGACGCTGTGGGCGCTGTACGGCTTCGAGCTGCGCCCGGTCGCCGGACTGTTGGACGGGATTCCCCTCCCCGCCGCCAGCCACATCGAGCGCTGGCTGCGCCTGCAGGAGAACCTCGCCTATGGCCGCGAGGCCTTCCTGCTGGGACAGAACTCCATGCACGGCTGGTGGACCTACTTCCCGGTCGCCTTTGCCCTCAAGACGCCGCTGCCCCTGTTACTGCTGGGCCTGTACACCCTTTTCCGGCGCTTCTTCCATGCCCCGGCTCGCCCTTTCCCCCTCGCCCTCCTGCCGCTGCTCCTGTTCCCCGCTCTCTACGTCCTCAGCAGCCTGACAAGCACGCTCAACATCGGCTATCGGCATCTGCTGCCGGCGCTGCCGTTTGTGTATATTGGAATTGGCGTTGCCAGCGCCAGATCGCGCGCAGATCGCGACATCAAATCCCATGGAACTCCTGACGCCTCACCCCTTACCCATGACCCATTACGCATTCCGCTTTACGCTTTACTCGCCTGGCTCGCGCTTGGCACCCTGCGCCTCGCCCCAAACTATCTCACCTTCTTCAACGAGATTGCCGGGGGACCGGAAAACGGCTGGCGCTTTTTGGCCGATTCCAACACCGATTGGGGACAGGCCTACAAAGCGCTGGCGGAGTTCCAGCAGGCGCGGGGAATTGAAACCCTGCAGGTCGCCGGGTTCGTCTTCTACGATCCCGCCGCCTATGGCGTGCACTACACCCCCCTCACGCCGCTGGGCGGCACGACCCCCGCCGTCTTCCCGGCCCGTTTCACGCCGCCGCCAGGAGAGTACGCCATCAGCGTGACCGCGCTGGATGGCGTGCCGCTCGCTGATCCCGAAATGTACGACTGGTTTCGCCGCCGTCAGCCTGATGCGCGCATCGCCAACGCCTTTTTCTATTATCACGTGCCGCAAATGGAGCAGCCCCAGTGGATAGCGCAATGTCAGATTCCCGTCACACCGCTGAGTGACGAAGCCCTGGCAGCCGGACTGGAAAGCTTGCCGGCGCGCCGTTTCAGCTTCGACTGCACCCAGGCCTGGGTCATCCCGGCGACCGGGCCGGGCATCTACGTTCTGCACGGGACTCACACGCGCGACACGCTGGCGACGCGGCTTCTGCTGCAGACGCCGGCGCCGCGAGATGACTTCATCGCGCGCCGGCTGGAAACGGCGACCCTCAGCTACCGGCAACGGCGGGCCCAAGCGACGCCGCCCTTCAATCTCTACGACGCGGGCACCGGGGACACGGGCAACGCCCTTTCACACACCGACGGCTGGATCGCGCCGGCAGAGACGGCGCCGCAGACCCTGGAGAACCTCCCGCCCCAGCAAGGGCCGTTTGCCTTCGATGGCGGATTGCTGTTGCTCGGCGTGAACGCCTATCAGCAGCCGGGGGGCCTCGAAGTGGAGAGCTGGTGGCGCGTGGAGACGGGTGCGCCGTCACGCCCCCTCTCCTTGATGGCCCACCTCGTGAACAGCGCGGGCGTGACGCTCGGCATTGGCGATGGGTTGGGCGTCCCCGCCGCGAGCTGGCAGGCGGGCGATGTCCTCGTCCAAAGGCATCGCTTCACACTGGCAGCCGGCGACCTGACGGCACCGCTGTTCCTGCGCACCGGCGTCTACTGGCTGGACGATGGCGCTCGCTGGCAGGCAACGTCCGGGGCGAATGCCGCCGACGCCGTCTTTCTCGCTCTGGCAAC
>JAGPHL010000045.1:0-11443 GCA_018055515.1 Anaerolineae bacterium | reverse complement strand
CGCATTTTTCAAGGAGGAACTGCCTATGAAATCGCGTCTGGTATTGGCAATGAGCTTCCTGCTATCCTTGATCTTGCTGGCAGGCATGGCCCTGCAGCAAGGACCCTCCACCACCGCTGCCGAAACGCCGCCGGCGGCGACAGAATTCCAAACCGCCTTCTTCATCTACGATGCGCAAGATGACGTGTTCTATACGCAAGGGCCCGACGCCCTGATCGCCGTGAACGCCGCGGGGGTCACCCTCTACCGCGCCGGTGAGACGCTGCACCTGGAATTTGTGGGCGCCGATCCCCAAACGCAGCCCACAGGGGCAGCGCGCCAGCCGGGCGTCGTCAACCTGTACACCGGCAACGATCCGACGCGCTGGCGCGAGCAGTTGCCGCTCTTCGCCGAAGTCGTCTACCAGGAACTCTACCCCGGCATCGCCCTGCACTACACGCTGGAAAACGGCGGCCTCAAGTCCGAGTTTGTGGTGCAGCCCGGCGCCGACCCCACCCAAATCGCGCTGCGGTACGAGGACGCCGCCGGCTTGAGCCTGGACGCCGCGGGCAACCTCCGCGTGGCCTCCCGCCTGGGGACCGCGACGCCCCTCACCGAACAGGCGCCCCATGTCTACCAGCAGGTGAACGGCCGGGAAATTCCCCTCCGCGCCGCCTTCGAAGTGCGGGATAAGACCACCTACGGCTTCACCCTCCTGGACACGCCCGACCCCACCCTGCCCCTGGTGATTGATCCCCTGTTGCAATATAGCAGCTACCTCGGCGGCCCAAGCAAGGACGAAGGCTGGGCAGTGGCGCTCGACAGCGAGCACAACATCATGGTCACCGGCGTCAGCTGGTCGTATAGTTTCCCGCCGGAAAATATCCCCGGTGAGCGGCCGCAAAAGAAGGTCTTCGTCGCCAAGCTGGCCCCCACCGGCGACCTCATCTACGTGACATTCTTCGGCGGCCAGATCTCAGAAGAAGGCAATGCCATCAGGACCGACGCCGCCGGCAATACTTACGTGAGCGGCGAGACGTACTCCAGCGACTTCCCGGTGCTCAACGCCTGGCAACCCGTCTTTGGCGGCGACGAAGACGCCTATCTGTTGAAGCTCACCCCTGCCGGCACGCTGGTCTATTCCACTTTTCTTGGCGGCAGCGAGTCCGAAGAGGTGAATGACATGTACGTAGCTGCTGACGGGAAAATCTATCTCGCCGGTGAGGTTTACTCCGAAGATTTTCCGTTGCTCAATCCCTGGCAATCCCAGACCTTTGGCCTGGATGATGAAGACGCTTTCATCTCGATCTTCGACCCGCAAGGGACGCTGATCTATTCCACCTACGTCGGCAGCTACCGGCGCGACCAGATCTTCCGCCTCACCGTAGACGAGGCCGGCATCATTTACGCCGGGGGGATGACCTCATCGGACAGCGGCCTCCGGCTCGTGAACCCCATCCAATCCGTCTATGGCGGCGAATGGGACGATGGCTTCGTGCTCAAGCTCAATCCGTGGACCAACCAGATGTTGTTTTCCACGTATCTTGGCGGCGCAGGACGTGACGAAATCTGGGGGATTGACCTTGATAGCGCCGGTAATATCTACGTAGCCGGCGGCACCAATTCCTCCAACTTCCCCCTGCGAGCGCCCCTCCAGTCCAGTTACGGCGGCGGGGAATGGGATGCCTTTGTCGCCAAGATTGACGGCGCTACCTATCAGCTGCTTTACAGCACCTACCTCGGCGGCGCCGCTTACGATTTCGCCTGGGGATTGGAACTTGACTCCGGCGACAACGTCTACATCGTCGGCGAGACCGAATCGCCCAACTTCCCCGTCCGCAACCCGCTCCAGGGCACGCTCCAGGGTGAACGGGACGCTTTCCTGGCGCAGTTAAATCCTGCAGGAACTCTCCAATACGCCTCGTTCCTGGGCGGCAGCGATGTGGAACGCGGCTTTCGCCTCACCGTGCGCGAGGATTGGGTCGTGACTGTCGTCGGTGCAACGCGGTCTCCCGATTTCCCCCTCCAGAACGCCAAACAGCCTTACCTGAACAACCCGCCAGATGGTTTCGTCGCGCAGTTCGGGATCGTGCCCACACCCAGCCCCACCCCTTCACCAACACCGACCTCCACGCCGGCGCCGGTCTCTACCGCTATTGGCCCCGAAGGCGGTACATTGACCCAACAATATCCAGGCCATCGCACTCAGCTGCTCATTCCGGCGGGCGTGCTCAACACCACGACCACCTTCACCCTCAGCTACCGCCGCTTCCCCACCTCTCAAGGGGACTTAGAAGGCATTGACCACTTCTTCGAGCTGCAAGCAGCCCCCACTCCCATGCCCTTCAGCCCGCCGCTGCAGCTGCGCCTGAGCTACAGCCCTACCGTCATCATTTCAGGGACGATGGGGCTCTATCGGCTGGAAGCAGGGAAATGGGTCACTGAGGGGATCACCATGACGGGGCAAAGCATGGGGCAGCTCCAGGCAGACATCCGATACACCGGTGTCTATGGGCTGTTGGGAGAGACCAACCGCCTTTACCTGCCCCTGGTACTGCGGCGCCGCTGAAACGTCCTATCCAACCAGAAGAGCGCCGGCAGGTCACCGGCGCTCTTCTTCGATGAAGCATGTAGCTCGAATGACGTCTCGCGCAAGGCGTCAGGGATGTCCGTCCGACACAGGACGCCCGGCGCGTTGACATCGTCCAGCGCAAGAGATGCCCCCCGCGCGTGATAGCAATCGCTGCGCGGCGTCTCGTCAGGCCGCCGCGTGTGCCCCCCATCTCAGGGAGCCAGCGTCAACACCTGAGGCAGTAACCACCGATCGCCCGGGACTCGCGCGTCAACGCTCACCGGCCAGCGTGCCAGCGTGTCCAGCCAATACGCGCCCAGTTCCACATAATAAGGGCCACCCGCTGGCGCCGAGAACAAATGATGTTGTACAATAATGTCTCCCGGCTGCCACCCTTCGATGGACGCCCCTAAACCGTCAGCTACGGCCACTGGCACACCGTGAGCATCCAACAAATGTGCCATCAAGGAGAGCAAGCGGTCCGGAGTCCCCGCTACTTGCCAGTAGCTGTCGAGCATCACCTCAGAGGGTGTGGAGGTCAGAGTGTAGCCGAGAAATATCAGCGGCCCTTGCAGCGCCAGGGGTGCAGTCAGAGTTTCACCCTCTAACAACGCCTGGGACGGCAATAATTCCGAGGGGGCGACGACAACAGTAGCCTTTGGGGGAGCGCTGCTTGCAGGCAAGCCTCGTTGAGCATATATCGTCGCTGCCGGGTGTTGCCAATGCTCACGCTGACGGAAGACCAACGACATGCCTGCCAACCGTTCAACAGCCCAGCCCTCAGGCGCCTCGCTTCCCGGCAAGATAATCCATCCCCCATTGCCAGGATAAAGCCAACTGTGCTCGCAGTCAAAATTTGCGCTGGGCAAATCTTCCCGCCCGAATCCCTCCGCCAATGCGGAACCACTCAAAGGCGGCAGCGGCGTTGCACATTGGACCACTCGTTGAAGCGGATCAGGGTCAGCAATGACATCATAGACCCACAACACGTTGCCCACACGCGCTCCTGGCGTCCGATGGCGAAACCAATCATACGTATCGGGATCCAACACCCACACCCCCTGAAGAGGCGTGACGCTGAGCACATACCGTCCGGGCGCGGGGTCAAAACGTCGCGGAAGCCCCAACGGCACGTCGTCGCCGGGCGTCGGCGGCAACGGGATGAAATCGAGGCCGTACCAGCTCGGATCGAGGGAAGAGAACGCCGCCAGGGAAATCTCCGCCTCGTGCGCGTTATCGGCCTGCAGGTAAGTCCGAAGATCGTAGAAGCCCTGCCCCCATTCCAGAGTGGAATCAACGAAATAGCGATAACCGCCTGCAGGACCCCCGGCGAGCTCGTTGAAATAGGTCAAATAATGGGGGAAGATGCTCACACTGCCCGCGACATACCAGACAAATGCCAGCAACATGAACGGCCTCATCCAGCGCGATTTTGCGGGCAGCACCCCCGGAGCCGCGAGACGCCCAACCCAGACACAGAAAAAAGGCAATGCGGGCAGCAGATGCCGGTAGCCAATGTTTAACCCCACGACCAGGGAGAGGGCCAGATAAGCCAACGGCGGCGCCACCAACGGCCACTGCCAGCCAGAGACGCCAGGTCGGCGCAGTTTCAGCCCCACCGAGAGCAGCAACGCCCCCAGCAATGGCAGCGGCGTTTTCAGGAGAAACGCCAGGGGAAAATAGGCCCAATGTCCCCCTTGCACCAGCTGCCCCGCCAGGAAAGTCGTCTGCCCCAGGGTCACATTGGCGCGTTGGTAACCCAGTCCCAACCAATGGGACGCCATCGGCACTGGAATTCCCCCCGCGATGAGGGGTCGCATCTCGAAACCATACGTTGCCCAAAGCGTCAGCAGGCCGATCCCGATCCAGCCTGCCAGGCGCAACATCCACCGACCCAGCGCCAGGGATGCTGCCCGTCGCCCCTGGCGGAACGACGGATCTCCTGTCCAGGCGAGCAAAGCCAATAGACAATAAGCCCCCAGCCAAAAATGCCCGGAGGCCTTGCTGGCCAACGCCGCTCCCAGCGCCAACCCCGCTCCGATGTACAGTCCAGGCGAACGGGCGCGCAGGTAACTCGCCAGCAAATAGGCTCCCAGGAACCCGAAAAACGTTACGCCCATGTCGGTTGTGTTCAATTGTCCATGGGCGATCAGATTGGGTTCGAAGGTAAAAGCCAGTAACGCCAGCAGGCCGGCGCGAGGTCCCCAAAGATCTCTGGCCCAGCGTGCTACGCAAGCCGCCAGCAGCACGGTCAGCCACATGATGGGAACCCGCGTCACCCAGGCCGTGGTTGCCAGATCCCCCAGCCCTGACAACAAAGCGCGGCTGAAACCCAGTGAATCATCAGTTCCCCACCCCGCCAACTGCTGAGGATCGAGCTGCTGCCCTCCCAGCAATAGGGGCCAGGCGGCGAACATATTCAACAACGGGCCATGACCAATAACGCCATGCCAGTAGAAATCACCCGTGACCAGGTCGGCATACCCGATGGCAGTGTAGAGTGGCTCATCATAAGTCAATGAGAGGCGCGGCGCGGCCAACGCCAGCTGCAAGAAGAGCGCCCCCAAACACAGCAGGTAACCCCAACGCTCCAGCATTGAACAGCGGTGCACCCCGGTCAACGCACGAGACCTGGCATGATGTCTCATCGCCCTCTCTCACGACCTGCTATGGTTATACGAGAGCGCTCCCCTTGCCGCCAGCCTTCCCTTCTCCAAGCATCAATCAGTTTCAGCCTTCCATCATCCCATACCGCTCGCGGGCCAGGTCCAGCACCGCGTTGATCAACTGCTCATACGGCACATTCCCCGCGCGAGAGACGATGACCATGTCGCTCACCAGCGGGTTGAGGCCCGGCAGCAGGTTGATTTCGACGATGTGAGGTCGCCCCTGCGCGTCGAGACGGAAATCCACCCGGCCCAGGTCCAGCCCGTCGAGCGCTTCAAAAGCCGCCATCGTCAGCTCGAACAACGTCTCACGCAAGGCATCAGGGATGTCCGCCGGACACAGGTAGCCCGGCGCGTTGACATCGTCCAGCGCATAGGACTTGGCCTCGGCGTTGTAGATGCCCTTCACCGCGCCGCGTTGCGTGTCGAGTTCCAGCACCGGGAAGAGATGAAACCCCCGCGCGTTATAGAAATCGCTGCGCGGCGCCTCGTCGGGCCGCCGCGTGTTGCCGACCAATCCCACCGTGAACTCCCGTCCCGGCAGATAAGCCTCGGCCAGCGCCGGCTGATGGTACGTGGCTATGACCCACGCTACCTGGGCCCGCAACTCCGCCTCGTCATGGACGATGGAGCGCGCGTTGATCCCCATGCCCGACCCCTCGTGCACCGGCTTGACGAACAACGGGAACGTCAGATCGGCAGCCAGCGGCGTCTGGACCTGGCGGAACACCTGAAAGGGCGCCGTCGGCAGGCCATTCTCGCGCCAGATCATCTTCGCGGCGGCCTTGTCCAGCGCCAGCGCATTGGCGAGCACCCGCGCGCCGGTGTAGGGGATCCCCAACAGCTCCAGGATCGCCGGAATGTGGGACTCACGGGAATCGCCCCGCAAGCCCTCGGCGATGTTGAAGCAGATGTCAGGGCGCGCCTCACGCACGGCGTCGTAGAAGCTCTCGTCCGCCTCCAGGAAGAACGGCGCGTGGCCGCCCGCGCGCAGCGCCTCCTGGAGGCTCTCGACCGTCACGTCGCTGTCATACTCGGCCAGGGCGTCCGGCGGCGCCCCCGGCCCGGTGCGAACCTGATGCTTGCGGTTGGAAACGACCGCAACCCGCAGGCCCCCCACGTTACCCGACCTCCTGTTGCTGCCGGATGACGTGATCCATGAGCGTCTCTTCATGCACCCCGCGCCGCTGCAAGCGTCTCGCGTGCACGTCGTTCCACGTATCGGGGCGGATCTCACGGCTGTGCCCGGCCAACAGCCCGGCGACGCCAGCCTGCCCGCCCTCGTCGCGCTGCCGCTGACAGTAAGGGCAGGTCGCCGGGTCATGCGGGACGTAGTCCTTGGGCTGCGTGTACGCCGTGATGAAGCCCTCGTAGTTGCGCACCACCACCTTCGTGTCGGACATGCTCAACAGATAGTTGGGCAGGAGCGGCACCTTGCCGCCGCCTTCCGGCGCGTCAATGACGTAAGTGGGGATGGCATACCCGGAGGTGTGCCCGCGCAACGACTCCATGATCTCCAATCCCTTGGCGACCGACGTGCGGAAATGCCCCGCCCCTTCCACCAGATCGCATTGATACAGGTAGTACGGCCGGACGCGGTTGCGTACCAGCTGGTGCACCAGGGCCATGATGATGTTGGGGCAGTCGTTGATCCCGGCCATCAACACCGTCTGGCTACCGAGCGGGATTCCCGCATTGGCCAACCGCCCCAACGCCGCCGTCGCCTCTGGGGTGAGCTCTTTGGGATGGTTGATGTGTACATTCATCCACAGCGGATGATATTTCGACAGCATCGTCACCAGCTCGCTGGTGATGCGCTGCGGCAAGAAGATCGGCATCCGCGAACCGATGCGGATCACTTCGACATGCGGGATCTCGCGCAAGCGCTTCAGCAGTCGCTCCAGCACCGGCAACGGCAGGGTCAGGGGATCGCCGCCGGAGATCAGCACGTCCCGGACCTCCGGGGTCGCAGCGATGTACTCCAGCTGCGCCTCGTAGGTCGCCGAGTTAAACATCACATGCGAATCCCCCACCAACCGACTGCGCGTACAGAACCGACAATAACTCGCGCACTGCGTCGTCACCAACATCAACACCCGATCCGGGTAGCGATGCACCAATCCCGGCACAGGCGAATGGGCATCCTCACCCAACGAATCGGCCATGGCGGCCTCGAAAGGAATCAATTCTTGTGCGGTGGGGATCACCTGCTTCCGAATAGGGCAATTCGGGTCGTCAGGATCTATCAAACTTGCAAAATACGGGGTCACATCAACGCGGAAGTGTTCGGGGGCAGATAGCCCCACGATCTCCTCCGGAGTAAGATTTATGAAGCCGGCAAAGTCCTCCACCGTATGCAGACGGTGAGCCATTTGCCAGCGCCAGTCATTCCATTGCTCCCAAGTAACCTGCTCCCATGGGTGCGGCGGCGTACGTCCACCAGGGGGCTCCTCAAATTCGGCCTTCACATCGAGCGACATCTTACACTTACCTCCTCGTGAATCTGAGTCTTGCAACCAGCGCTCATTCCACCATGCCAACGTATGGGTGTGGCTGTTGCCTGACCGGCACCAAAAGCGGTTCCCTACGCCGGTTTCGGCGCAGGCAACCGCATGAAGACATCTATCATACGAAGTAAGGGGTGGAAAGTTGCAAACGCGCATTATAATACGAAGGCGCTTAAATGCAACTCAAGCGGCGAAGGGTGAGAACAAACAGCAAACGTTTAGCCTTGTGAACACAACAACTTTACTTGTCCCACATCTCCATGCCGTAATGGATTGCCCCCAACAAGGCCGCCTTGGAATTCAACACCACCCTCACCGGCATCGGCGCCAGCAGGTGCGAGAGGCGTCCCTTCCGCAGGAACGCATCCATGAAAGATTCCTTTTCCAGCGCCGGCAGGATGCGCGGCGGGATGCCGCCCGCCAGGTATACCCCGCCCGTCGAGAGCACCTTGAGCGCCAGATTGCCGGCTTCGGCGCCTAAGATCGCGACGAACATTTCCAGCGTCGCCTGACACAGCGGGGAGGGGCGCTCCTCATCGAAGGCGGCGGTCACGATGACAGGGGTCAGGTCAGACGCCGAGGCCAACCGCTCCGCAAGCCAGTCGGGTTCCTCATAAGCGCCGGTGTCCTTGAAGAAACGGTAAATGTTCGGCAGCCCCATCCCAGAGCAAATGCGCTCATAACTGACGTGATCGAAACGGTCATGCAGGTAACGCAGCAGTTTGATTTGCAATTTATTGATAGGCGCAAAATCCGCATGGCCTCCCTCGGAGGGATGCGCCGAGAAGCGCGTCCCCTCCCACGTGAGGAACGCCTCCCCCAGGCCGGTGCCGGGCGCGAGCACGGCGATCGCACCGCCCGGTTCGGGACGCCCCTCGTTCAACACGTGCAGATCGCGTCCCTCCAGATGGGGCACGGCGTAGGCGATGGAAACGAGGTCATTCAGCAGGTACACGGCGTCGAGGTCAAAGGCCCGCAGCAGGTTGTGTTCATCCATCACCCAGGGGAGATTGGTGATCGTTGCCCGTCCGCCTACCACCGGCCCGGCCACCCCAAAGCTGGCGCGACGCACCTCTATGCCGGTCTGATTCAGGAATTGCTGGACGATGCTCTCCAGGCTGGGATAACGGCCACTGGGGAAAGTCGCCTCGGCCACAGTTTTCCCCACGCCCCCCGCCGGATCTATAATGGCCAGATTCGTCTTCGTTCCACCGATGTCACCTGCAAGTAGCATGATAATTCCTCCTTTTCATTTCCGATTCGCTTCATCTGCGCCGCTCGCGGCTCAACCATCGCAGTTGCGGCTGCGAGGCCAGCACTACCAGCTCGTCGCCTCCCTGGAGAATTACATCCGCCGCCGGGGGGATCGTCACCCGGTCGCCGCGCGCGTGCAGGGCCACGGTCACCCCTTCCGCCGCATTGAGCTGCGCGGGCGTGCTCCCGACGAGGGCGGACTCCGGCTTGACGGTCAGGCGCGCCAGGTAAAAATCGCCGCCGTCCACCGTCACCAACTGCGCCACGTTGAACTGCAATACCGCCGAAAGGAAAGCCGGACTGGCAATCGCGGAGGTGCTGTAAACGGCGTCAATCCCAAACGCCTGTTGCAAGTGCGCCCCGAGACCTTCCTCGAAAATCCGCAGCACGGTCCGCAGGCCGGGAGTCACCTCCCGCGCTCGCAACACCACTTCCAGATTGAGAACATCGTCCTCTGAGCACACCACCAGCGCGCCCGCCTCGCCGACGCCGGCAGCAGCCAACACAGCCGGCTGCCGCAGGTCCCCGAAAGTCACCCGCACGCCGCGCTCGATGAGCCGCTGTGCCAGGCGTCCCGGTTCAAAATCCAACGCCATCACCGGCTGACCCAAATCCAGCAGGCGCAGGACAACGCGATAGCCGGTATGCCCCAGTCCACAGACGGCGATGGGGCGCCGCGACGCGGCCTCTTCCTCACAGGCGAGCAAGGGCGCCAACCGTCCCTCCTCGGCAAAGATCAGCAGCGCATCGCCGGCCCGCAACACCGCCTCGGATTCGGGCTCCCGGGGCAGGCCATCCCCCACGCGATGCAGGACTGCCGCCACGTCCAGCGCGTCACAGAACGCCCCCACCCGGCGCCCCACCAGCGGCGAGCCCTCCTTGACGGGCAACCAGGTCAAGACACACTGCCGATCGCCCAGCTGGAAAGTTTCAACGATCTCTAATCCCAGCGCTGCATGGGCAAAAGCCACCGCCGCCAGCGCCGAGCGGCTGATGATCGCCGCCACAGGGAACGTCGCGCTCAGCGTCTCGGCGATCTCGTCTTCAAAGAGCCGCAGCACAATCCGCGCTTGAGGATTCAGGTCACGCACCCGCAACGCCGCCTCGATGTTGACCAGGTCATAATTGGTACAGACGACCACCGTCGTCGCCCGCGTCACCCCCGCCTGACGCAGCACGCCCTCGTTGCGCACGTCACCGATCAACACCGGCATCCCCGCATCCACCAGCGTCTCGACCAGGGGCGAGGGAGTGTCGTTGATCCCCACTACGTCGAACCCCAACTCCAGCAGCTGCTGCGCCAGCCGATACCCGACCCGCCCCACCCCACAGATCAGGATGTGATGGTGAGCCGTCGCCGCCAGCGCCGCCTGCCACGCCGGGCCGCGTTCCTGCCGCACAAAGAAAACGCGAATGACCCTGAAGACGTTGACGCCAAAGAGCAAGAACAGCGGCAGCCCAATCAACGGCAGCAACGCGAAATACGGGTCGAGCGCCGAAGGCACGGGCAGGTCGTAATCGAGCTGCAGGATCTTGATGACCGACAGCAACGCCTGCACATACGTCAGCGGCTCGGAAAGGGCCCCCACCCGGCTGAAATCCCGCTGGAAAAACCACGCCGTCACCAACAGGCCGCTGCCCATGATCAAGGCGATCCCCCACGGGAAAAGTCGCACAAAGACGCGGAGATCCTGACGCAGTCGCGGCCCCCGGCGACGCGCCCTGGCCCTCTGGGCGGGTTTCTGTGCCTGCATGCTCCATTCACCTGGGAAACGATTGATCCCATCTCAGCGCCCGCAGCGGAAATCAACCTCCCCCGCGCGCGTAAAGCCATTATAATATCATTAGTAGAAGTTGCTACCTGGAGCTCAGAAAGCTGAAAGCAACGCGCGAGTGAGGGGACAGAGGCCCCGCATTTCGACAAACTCTTCGACAATGCACTGCGAGGGAAGCCATGAACGGGAAGTCTGACGATGGAAAAACGCTGTTGCTCCTGCGTCACGCCAAATCGAGCTGGAAGGATGAGACGCTGGCGGACTTCGAGCGCCCGTTGAACGAGCGCGGGCAGCGTGAGGCACCCCGCATGGGGGAATTTCTGCGCCGGCAGGAGCTCCTGCCCGATCTCATCCTCAGCTCCTCCGCCCGACGCGCCCACGACACCACGGAGCTCGTCGTCGAGGCCAGCGGCTACGAGGGCCAGGTCATTTTCACCCGCGATCTTTACCAGGGTGAGCCAGAAAGCCTCATCGAAGTCCTGCGCGATGTGCCCGACGCTTGCCAATCGGTCATGCTCGTCGGGCACAATCCAGAGCTGGAACTGTTCCTCGAAACGCTCACCGGCGTCTCCGAACATCTGTCCACCGGTGGCCTGGCGATGATTGCCCTGCCCATCGCCAGCTGGCAGGAGCTGCATGAAGGGGTGCGCGGGAAACTGCGCGGCCTCTGGAGCCCCAAGACGCTGGAAT
>JAGPHL010000044.1 GCA_018055515.1 Anaerolineae bacterium | reverse complement strand
ACGTGAGGATTCGCTCATTCGCCTTTTCGCTTTTTCGCCTATTTGCTGAGGAGGATTACAAACGATGCGTCGCTTGCTACCATTGTTAGGGTTACTGGGGATCGTGCTGCTCACCGGCTGTTCGGATCTGGCCGGCCTGCTGCAAACAGAGACACAGGCAGAACCGGTGCTCACCTATGTCGCGCCGACGCCGGAGCCTTTCCCCGCGCAAGTCACCACGGCGGCGCGCATCCGCGAACGCGGCGCCATCATCGTGGGCATCCGCTATGACCTGGAGCCCTTCTCCTTCATCAGCGCAAATGGCGAGCTGGCAGGTCTGGAAATTGACCTGGCGCACGAACTGGCGCAGCGCTGGCTGGGCAATCCCGAGGCCGTGATCTTCCGCCAGCTGCGCTCCGACACGGCGGCGCAGCATCTCATCGAGGGCGATGTGGACATCGTGCTGGCCGGCGTCCCCCATACCCGCAACAATGAGCAGGAGATTGACTTCAGCCCACCGTATTTCATCAACGGCGACGCGCTGCTAACCTTCCCCGATACCGGCATCCGCGCCCTCGGGGACGTGAATGGCCGAACTATCGGTGTCGTGAGTTGGACGAACGCCGGGCAGCGGCTGAAAAGCGCGGCTCCCGTCACGCCGACCCTCACCGTCTATGACAATTTCTTCCAGGTGACCGAAGCCCTGCGCACCCGTCAGATCGAGGCCTACGCCGACGAGCGACATCGGCTGGAACGCGCGCGCCGCCTGATCAGCGGCGCCGAGATCGTGGGGCAATACTCGCAGGTACCCTTCGCCCTCGGCTTCCGCGAAAACGACCCCTTCTTCGCCAATCTGGTGACGCTCACCTTCCAGGACATGACCGCCGATGGCACGTGCGAGGCGCTCTTCGCCCGCTGGCTGCCGGGGACCCCGCCGCCGACGCTGCCGCGCTTGCCGGGGAACGCCCCGACCCCCAGCATAGGAGATGCTCCCCAGGAACGCGCCACCGCCGATCTGAGCGCCGCCATCAAAACGCGCGGCACGCTGCGCATCGGCTACCTGATTGACCTGTGGCCCTATTCCGCCAACCGCGACGACGGCGTGCCGACAGGCTTCGAGGTGCGCTTGCTGGAGCGCGTCGCCGAGGTATGGTTCGGCAGCCGCGAGGCGGTCGAGATGGTGCCGGTGACGCGCGAGAGCGGCCTGCAGGCGCTGCTCAATGGCGAGGTGGACGTGCTCGCCGGCGGCTGGATCCAGTCACGGGAACTCGAACTGCAGGTCGACACCTCGCTGGTGCTGTTCGACGACGGCGTGAGCCTCTTCTCGCTGAGTGCCGCGCCCTATCGCACCCTGCAGGAACTCGTGGGGCGCCCCGTGGGCGTCGTCGCCAACTCCGACGGGGCCGCGGCCATCCCCCAGCTCACCCAACTGGCGGGAGGACCGCTCAACGCCCTTTCTTACCCCACCCGCGATGAAGCGGTCGCCGCGCTGCAACGGGGCGAGGTCGTGGCCGTGCTGGCCGAACGTGGCCTCGTGCTCTCCCCCCTGTACCGTCAAGCCGGCTTCACCCTCGCCGACGCCCGGCTGACCTATCGCCCGGTGAGCTATGTGCTGCCGCAAGGGGACTCCAACTTCCGCGATTGGTTCAACGAGACGCTGATGCAGTTGCACGACAACGGCGTCTTCCGGGAAGTCTACACCACGTGGTTCGACGATCCCGCTCCTGCCGCGCCGCTGTGGCCCCGTTAGCCCGGCGCTCTCGTACTTTGTCAAGGCTGATTTGATGGGTAGAGGCGTCAGTTCGTTAAAAAAACCCCGACGCAATTTTCCCCTATATGTGGCAATCTATCAATATGCTTCCCGTGCATATAGGGGTGAGACGCGCCAGGGTCGGATTACGGTGGACAGGATTTACCCCTCAATTGATATTTGACAAAGTACTCGTCTTTCGGGCCGTTCGTGGTAAAATATCCCTGTGAATGAACAGCCAGAATCCCAGGAAACACCGCAGGCACCCGCAGGGGTCATCGCTTGTCTGACCAGCGCTTTCGAGCTCCTGGCTCAGGCGCCCCAGTTGTTGTTGCTGCCGCTACTGCTGGATCTATTCCTCTGGCTGGGGCCGCGACTGGCAGCCAATCCCCTGGTCGAGCCGCTGCTCACGGCAATTAAAGCCGCAGCGCCGACGATGGCCGAGACGCAGTCGCTCTATCAGGCGCTGACGGATTATCTCACGGAGTTCGGGCAGGGTTTCAACCTGTTCGCATTGCTCAGTCCCGGTCCCCTGCTGGGGACGCCAGCGCTGATGGGAGGACGCCTGACCCTGGAAAGCCCGTTGGGGACGCGCGCGACCCTCTCCTTGCCATCGGTCAGCGCCAGCCTGGGATGGGGCATCGTTCTCATCATCGTGGGAGCGGGCATCACCGCCGTCTATCTGACGCAGATCGGCAAGCACGTGCTGATCTACACCGAAGCGCCGCTGCCGGGTCCTACCACACCCTTGGGCCTGTGGGGACAGCTCCTGCGGCTCATGATGATCCTGGTATTTCTCGGCGGCGGCGCGCTCATGGTGGTTTCTACCATGATCAGTGTGCTCGTGCTCATCAGCCAGACGCTGGCAAGCCTGCTTACCCTGCTCTTCATTTCGTTGGGCCTGTTCATTGGAGTGCACTTCCTCTACACCATTCCGGGCATGGTACAATTGCGCCACGCCCCGCTCCCGGCGATGCAGGAAAGTGTCCTTCTGGCGCGAGTGGAATTTGCCGGCGTGATGCAACTGCTGCTGCTCGCCATGGTGTTCACCCAGGGCCTGAATTTCGTCTGGACCTTGCCCGAGCCGTCCAGCTGGGCCACACTCGTCGGCATCGGCGGACATGCCATCATCAGCACGGCGCTGACCATCACGCTGTTCATTTTCTACCAGGAACGGCTGGCCTATCTGCGCGTGCTGCAGAACGCGTTTGCGCGTAACGCGGCCCATGTGACGCACTGAGACCGCGGTACGCTTAACCCCGCGTTGAGACAGACTGACTATGACAGAAAAGCAACCCAATAACTCTTTGAAATATGATGCGTCGAGCATCCAAATTCTGGAAGGACTGGAAGCGGTCCGCCGTCGCCCCGGCATGTACGTCGGCGGCACCGACGTGCACGCCCTGCATCATCTGGTCTACGAAGTGGTGGACAACTCCATTGACGAGGCGCTTGCGGGATCGTGCGATCGCATCAAAATCACCTTGCGCGAGGATGGCGCCGTCTCAGTGTGGGATAACGGACGGGGCATTCCGGTGGGGGAGCACCCGGAAAAGCATATCTCGGCTCTGCAGGTCGTGCTCACGACCCTCCACGCCGGCGGCAAATTCGGCGGCGGCGGCTACAAGGTCTCCGGCGGCCTGCACGGCGTCGGCGTCTCCGCGGTCAACGCCCTTTCCGAATGGATGGAAGTGGAAGTCCGCCAACCGGATGGGCTGTACTTCCAGCGCTATCACCGGGGCATTCCTGAAGAGCCGGTCAAACGGGTGAACAAGACCAAATACAAGGAAACCGGTACGACGGTGACCTTCCGCTTCGACTCAACGCTCTTCAAGGATGTGGACTACAATTTTGACACGCTGGCGCAGCGCTTCCGCGAGATGGCTTTCGTCACGCGGGGGGTGACGATCGAGCTGCTAGACGAACGGCAGAAGCCCTTCCCGCATCGGATGACCTTCTATTTCGAGGGCGGGATCCTCTCCTTCGTCCACTACCTCAACCGCAATCTGGAACCGCTCCATCCGCCGGTATATGTGGAAAAGGAACTCGAGGGAACCTACGTCGAGGTGGCCCTGCAATACACCGATAGTTTCCGCGAGACGACCCTGACTTTCGCCAATACCATCAACACGGTGGATGGCGGGACGCATCTCACCGGCTTTCGCTCCGCCCTCACCCGCACTATCAACGACGGGTTGCGCAAGGCGGGATTGCTCAAAGACAGCGACCCCAATCTCACCGGCGACGACGTGCGCGAGGGCCTCACCGCCATCATCAGCGTCAAGATTCCCGACCCGCAATTCGAGAGCCAGACCAAAGTGAAGCTGATGAATCCAGAGGTGAAAGCGCTGGTGGAGACGGCCGTCGCCGAAGCCTTTGGCGAATTCCTGGAGCAGGACTCCCGCGCGACGCGGCGCATCGGCGACAAATGCCTCACCTCGTACAAGGCGCGCGCCGCCGCACGCAAAGCCCGCGATCTGGTGATCCGCAAGAGCGCGCTGGAGAGCCTCACCCTGCCGGGCAAACTGGCCGATTGTTCCTCCCGCGACCCCTCCAAATCCGAATTGTTCATCGTCGAGGGTGATAGCGCTGGCGGCTCGGCGAAGCAGGGACGCGAGCGACACTTCCAGGCCATTCTGCCCCTGCGCGGCAAGATTCTCAACACGGAACGGGCGGGGCTCGACAAGATCCTGAGCAACAAAGAGGTGCAGGCGATCATCTCGGCGCTGGGCTGTGGCGTGGGAGATCAATTCAACCTGGAAAATCTCCGCTACAACCGCATCATCATCATGTGCGACGCCGACGTTGACGGGGCGCACATTGCCACCCTGCTGCTCACCTTTTTCTTCCGCTACATGCAGCCGCTGATCGAACAGGGGCATCTGTTCCTGGCGCAGCCGCCGCTGTATCTGGTGAAATCGGGCAAGGACGCGCAATACGTCTACAGCGACGCGGAGCTGCAGAAGCTGCTGGAGACACTGGGCGACCGCAAAGTGACCCTGCAGCGGTACAAGGGGCTGGGCGAGATGAACCCCGAACAGCTGTGGGAGACGACGATGGATCCGGCAAAGCGCACGCTGTTACAGGTGCAGATTGAGGACGCGGCCGAGGCAGATCGGATCTTCACGATGCTGATGGGCAGCGAG
Organism: Anaerolineae bacterium; assembly: GCA_018055515.1. Taxonomy (GTDB): domain Bacteria; phylum Chloroflexota; class Anaerolineae; order B4-G1; family SLSP01; genus JAAZNO01. Next base: position 11,353 of record JAGPHL010000044.1, on the reverse strand, counting down.
GTCGCGCCGCGCCGGCGCTTCATCCAGAGCCACGCGAAGGAAGTGAAGAACCTGGACGTGTAAGGTCACGCCAGGTTTGGGGACGGCGGAAGGCCTACGCCGTTGTCCGCTTGCGGAGCCGGAGGGGAATCCCCACGATTCCCACCACGGCGATGAGCGCCAGCACCGCCACGACCAGCGTGCCGCCGATGGTCGCCGCATGGGTGAATGCCACAGGTAAAGACGCCCCCGATTGAATGCCGGCCACCGCAATGACGCTGAAGTTCCATAAGCCGTGGAACACCATCGCTATCAGATAGCACACCACCACCCGCCAGCGCTGACGTCCCTCCCAGAAATAGCCCCAGCCCAGCCCGACCAGGCCGCTGGCGAAAATGTGCATCGCGGACGCCGGCAGACGCGCGCCGACGCCGGCGGCCCAACTCGCCCCGTCCGTGAGGCTCATGCTGCTGTTGAGCACCCCCTCGATGATGGCAAAACCGAGTCCCGCCGCGGCGCCCCACAGGAAAGCCTGGAGCGGTTGTGGACGGCGACGGAATCCCACCACGACCACCCCTAACGTTTTGAGGAGCTCTTCCACAAAGGGAGTAATCACCGCCAGGGTAAGGAATGCTATCGCCAGCACGACGGGGGAGGAGAACAGCGTCGTCAGCGACTCCGGCGTGATCGTCTGGGGCGGCAGCTGCGACCACTGACTCAATTGCTCCATCAGACGTTCCAACTCCTGCGCCCCACCCGGGACCACAGAAGCGCCGACCACCACCAGCAGGCCGCTGACCAGAATCCCCACGCTTTCCGCCACGATCGCCGGCAGCGTGGAGAACGCGCCGCTCAGCGACAGCAACGTCGCCTGCCGTCGCGTAACGCCCGCCTGCCGTCCGGCGGTCAGCGCCGCCGCCGCATAGAGCAGCAGCGCCGGCAAGATGACCAACGCCACATGCAGCGGCGCGGCCAGTAAATTCAGGGTGCCCGCCGAGATCAACGCGGCAGCGCCGGCGAGGCTGAGCAACCATCCCACCGTCAGCGTGATCCAGGCCCGTCGCGGATAAAACAACGGCGCCGGGCGCTCCGTCGAGCCCTCGAGGCAGCTCCACAACAGGACTGCGGTCACACTCAACCCGAGCACGCCCATGCTGGCCAAAAGCAGCGCCGAGAGGTTCCGCTGTTCAGCCTCTATCGTACGCATTGTGGGAGCTAAAAACGCCAGGCCCAGACAGCCCAAACTCACCGCCAGCAAGAGCAGCGCCACCAGCGTCATGACGATCCACAGGACGGCTCTACGGTTTTGCATGATGAAATCTCCTCCGCTGAAAATACCGCCTCAGAATTTCTAACACAGCGGGGACGTGAGAAATCCATCACACACGCCCCCGCTACATTGGCATGAGCACGAATCTGGAACGCTACAGAACTACTTCTCCGTCACCAACACCTTTTCTACCACATCGAGTTCCGCAGCAGACGTCACAGTGTCCGAGCGCTGGAGCTGGTCTAATACCTCCAGGCCCTGGGTGACCCGCCCGATCACGGGATAGACCCCATCCAACTCCGCAGCATCGGAACCCAGCGAGAAGAAGAACTGTCCATTGGGAACCAGGCCAACCAACCCGGCCTCGCTGAACGACCCCACGCTTTCGCCGATGCAGTAATAGCCGGGGCTGCCGCTGCCGGTGTTCGAGGGGTCGCCGGTGACCGCCGCGAAATTGTCCATGACGAAGAAGAATTTGGTCCCGTCGTACCACCCTTCCTGCGCGAGGAAGAGGAAGTTGTTCACCTGCGTCGGGGCGCCGGTCGTGTCGAGATCGAAAACGATGTCGCCTTTGCTGGTCTTAACAGTCACCTCATAGCGTTTGGTGGTATCCAGCACGACGGGAGGCAGCTCCGTATACTGTCGGGGCTGCAAGGCGAGCAGCTGCCGCACCATCGGGAGGAACGCCTCTAGCCCCTGGGAGGAGATGCCCATCTGATCCGACGGATAGACCATCCCCTCGAAAATGTAAGTTGGCGTGCCCGGCAATCCCAGCTGTTGCGCCTCCATCAACTGCCGCTCGACCTTGCTGCGATAGGTGCCCGCCTTCAAGTCGCGCTCGAAGAGTTCTGCATCGAGGCCCAATTCTTCAGCAAAATCGGTCATTTTGGCCTGCGCCGCATCGGCCTCCAGCTCGCTCCACTCCGACACCCGGGAGAACAACAAATCATGCATTTCCCAGAATTTTCCCTGTGCGCCGGCTGCCTCCGCAGCTTCCGCCGTCAGCTGTGCATTGGCGTGAAAACTCAGCGGGAAATGCCGATAGACCAATCGCACATCAGGATGGTTTTTGAGAAATTCGGACATCACCGGCGCCATGGCAGAACACGCCGGGCATTGAAAATCGGCATACTCGATGATGGTGAAAGTAGCCGCCTCTGGATCCACGCCCTTCACATAATCAGTGTCGTCTGCCGGGCGAACGGGTATAGTCAACGAATACACTTCGCACGTCGCCGGCTCGACAGCAGTGGGGGAAGCATCAGGCGTCCCGGCGGCGGCAGTCGTGGGCTTCGGCGTCGGTTGCGACGTTGGAGTGGGGGTCGGCGTCGCTTCCCCGGTGGCAGTGTTTCCACAAGCGCTGAGCAGCAAAGTCACCAACAATATGCTGCTGACAACCGTCACAAGCTTTTTAACCATGACTTACTCCTTACATGTATGAACTCAGTGAACTGAACCCGTCAGGAAGCTAACCCTTTCCTGACGGATTTAAGAAAATTATACCACCAAAAAATTACAGTAATGCCCTCAGGCCACCTCCGCAGGCGGGGGCGGCTCGACCGGCGATGGCGGCTGGACTGCGGGCCGCGCCGGCAGCGGCCAAAAGGGAGGACGTTCCAGGCGCCACAGGCCGTAGCAGGCGCCGATGAAGACCAGGCCGCCCATCAGATAGCCCTCCAGCGCCGAAGCGCGGGTCACAAACAGGGCCATCATCCCCAACAGAAAGCCGACGATGTACAACACCAGGACGGCCTCGCGCCGTGTCAGCCCGGCATAAGTGAGCCGATGGGAAGTGTGATCGGTGCCCGGCGTCGTCAGGGGATTCAGTCCACGCCGCAGGCGGGAGAGGGTGACCAGCGTCGTATCGAACAGGGGCACTCCCAGCACCAACAGGGGAATCATCCAGGTGACGAAGGGCACGTTATCGGGAAAGCGCAACTTGATGCCGATCGCCGCCAGCAAAAACCCCAGGAACAGGCTGCCGGAATCCCCCATGAAGATAGTGGCGGGACTCCAATTGTAGACGAGAAAGCCGATGCAGGCAGCCATCACCGCCACCGCCAGCGCTCCTACCAGGTATTGGCCAGAGAAGCTGCACATCAGGGCGAAGTAAGCCGCCGCAATCGCCGCAATGCCCCCGGAAAGCCCATCCATGTTGTCGAGCAAGTTCATCGCGTTGGTGATACCCACAATCCACAGCACCGTCACGGCATAGTTGAGCAGCGGCACGCGCAGCATGGTGATAGAGACTTCGGTCACCACCAACAACACCGCGGCGACCAGCTGCCCCGCCAGTTTGATCCACGGCGAGAGGGTGAAACGGTCGTCCCAGAAGCCCAGGAACGATACCATCGTCGCGCCGACGAGGATACTCACCAGCTGGGTGATATTGTAGCGATTGCCCAGCAGCAGGGCCGCCAGCAATGTGCTGCCGTAGATTGCCAGCCCACCCAGGCGCGGCGTAGGGACTGTGTGCACCTTGCGGCGCGCGTCGGGTTGATCCACGGCGTTGAGGCGCAACCCCACCTTCCGCGCGAGGGGGGTCCCCACGATCGCTAACACCAGCGCGCCGACAAAAACGACAAGATAGGTCGCCATTATGGATTCGCCGGTTGCAGCAAGAAATCCACCAGCTGCTGCACGGTCTCACGCTGCGCCTCTGGCGCCAGCGCCAACGCCTGCTCCGCTAACGTCACGGCCTGCGGGGTATCGCCCTCATAATAGACCGCAATGGCCCACATGCGGTAGATGTCCCACAAGTCTGTCATGGTAGGGCAGACGGTCGTCGTTTCTTGCAGCAGCGACTCCGCATCCGTCCACAACTGCTCCTGCAGTTGCAGGTTAGCCAGGACGCGGCGCACGGTACATTGTCTGGGGGACAATTCGAGCACCCGCTTGTAATCGGCGATGGCACCCGGCAAATCCTTCTGAATGTTGGCTTTCACGTCCGCCGAAAGGCTCCAGGTCTCCTCAAATTCAGGATCCAACGCCAGGGAATGCGCAATGGTGCGGGCGTAGGCCGCTTGATCCTGAAGGTCAAAAGCATACAGAATCGCCAACTCATTCCACAGGACGGGATTATTCGGACTCAAGGTCAACGCCTGCTGATAATAGGTCTCCGCCTTCCGCAGCAAAGCGGTCTTTTCCTCGCCCGTCGTCCGAGAGGACCAGCTGCGGTAAAACCGCGCCAGGTTGGCCGAGTGATCCGTGTTCAACGGCGCGATCTGCTGCGCCTTGAGCAGCACCTCTTCCGTCCGCTGGAAAATTTCCAGGCGCGCGGTATCGTCCAGCTGCGCCGACGAGGATTGAGCATAGGCGAGCAAGGCCTTGCCCAGGAAGAGCATGTAATAATCCTCTTTGGGCGCAAGTTCGAGCGCCTTCTCGTAATGCGCGATGCCGACCTGCACTTTCGTCGGATCGGTGCTGTTCGCAAAGCTCAGCCCTTGTTTGTAGAGGATGTCGGCACGCACGAGATCATAGCAATAGGGGCCGACGAGGAGGAAGCTCGCCAGCAGCACGCCGACGACGAGGACCCCCCAGTTCCAGCCGCCCTCATGGTGCGACGACGCCGACGTCTCGCGAGACAGAAGCCAGGCAATCGCCAGCGCGATGACGAAGATCAGCGCGTAGTAGTTCCCCAGCGTGTTGGCCAGCTGCATGCCGAGGGCGACAATGTCCTCGATGGTCTGAACCGTCGTCTGGGTCAACTGCGCCTGCGTGCCAGCGATGATCCCCGCAAAGAGCAAAAACCCGATCCCCACGATACCGGCATAAGTGAGTACGATCTTCGACCACGGCGTTTTTTGGCGGGTCGCCAGCAACCCCTCGCGCTCGAGCTCTCCCAATCCAATCACACCGAACAGCAACGCCGTAAAGACGACGATCATCAAGCCGCCAAAAGCACGTTGCTGTTTGACATAGATCAGCGTCAAGGAGTTCCAGAAAATCTCGGCGGCGTTGGAAGATTGGGCAGGATTGTTGATGAAATCATACGCCAGCGTGCCCAGCAGGAACAGCGCCGTCAGGCTCAACACCACGACGGGGATCACCCACGAGGCCCCGCCAGGTGCGTTTCGCGGCTGAGAGCGCTGAGGACGACGCTTTGCGCGAGCGTGCGCTCCGCTCGGCCCCTTCGTCGCGGCCGGCTCAGGAACAGGAGCAGCCTCCACCAGCGGGGGCACCCATTGCAGCCCCAACACGACCAGCAACGCCGCGAAGGCCCAGAAGGTGGTACGGGTCGCGGCGATAGCAATCCCGAAGTTGATTTCCACAAAATGGCCCAGGATCGCGCTCAACAACGCCGCCAACAAGAGGCTGTGAGGATGCGGGGAGAAGTTCGGATCCACAGCGGCCTTGCCCCGCACCATCACACGGAGCGCGGCCCAGGTGAGGTACACCCCCGTGCCCGCGACCATGCCGAGGGGAAGCGCCACCGCGAAGAGATAAGCGCGCCCCAAGTAGATGAAGAAGCCCCACAACGCCAGCGTGATCCCAGCCATCAAGCCGACCCAAAGCCAGAACTGTCGGCGGTCGCCCAGCAGCCCCAACCAGTGCAAGCCCCAATACACGATCGCGCCGAAGAGCCACACGTAGACCCCCAGCCCCAACACCCCACTGTTCACCAAGGTATCCAATGTTTCATTGTGGGAACGGTCGGGCGAGGCATTGCGCGATTCGATGTGCCCCAATTCGACTTTGTAGAAGCTGTTGTACGCCACATACATGGACTCTGGGCCGTAGCCGATCAGGGGGCGCAAACTATTCCAGGTGTCCTGCCGCCCATCGGGATATTTCAGAGGTGCGTGCGGCGTGACCAATTCCTGCACGCCCTCCCAGATGAGGGTGCGCACCCGCCCTGAACCGCTCTCCCATTGCAAGAGGCGCGTCATGCGTCCGAAGGTGGGATTCTCGCGCACGCGATCTTGCAGCGGGCCGGGAAGGTTGATTGCCAACAGCGCCAGCGCCAGCAGCAGGCCGACAAAGGCCCAGCCGATCCACAGCCAGCGCCACCCCTTGCGCTCCATAATCAGGCGCAACCAGAAGCCGCCGCTGATGAGCACTCCCAGACCACCGCCGATGTAGGTGCCGCCATTAATGGGCAACACCATCCCCAGCCCGGCTAAAGCCCCGATCACCGCCAACGAACCGGCGGCCAGCCCTAGCCCGCTCAGCAGATCGCGGTACCAGGGTCGCTTTTCCGGGTCCGCCATCACCGCCTGGCGCTGGAGCAACAGGAACAACAGGTAAGGGAACAACAACAGAGCCAGGCCGATGCCCAGAAAGGGGCCGCGGCTCTGCGAGTAAATGATGGTCAACACCTGCACGACAAAGATGAAAATGTACCCGGCCGCGCGCAGAATGTCGGTCACCCGCGATGGCTCACGGCGGAGAATGTCCTGGAAGCTTTCCACGATCTTCGCACCCGTCAAAGGGGCGATCATGATCAGATACGCCGCCACGAAAATGGCGTTGCCCATGTTGGCGGCCACCCGGCGTTGGACGTCTCCCGCCCAGGGCAGAGGATCCAGTCCATTGCGCTGAATGATGCCGTAGAGCGCCACCGGCAGGCTGTTCAAAATCAACACCGTGATCAGGCGATTCAACTGCTCGCGGGTGTGCAGGCCGGTCAACAGCGCGAAGAAGATCACCAGATAGGCGAAGAGCGTGTAAGTGCCCTGAAGTCGCTGATACGACCCGACGAAGCTCGTGTAAGGCACCAACGAGAAGAGCGAGCTCAACACGTAGACGCCCATCGTCATCAGCGCCACCAACACCAGCGGTGTGCGCCAGGTGAAGGGGAGCAGCGTCTTCTTATGCCTCCAGCCCTCGATAAAACGGATCAACCAGAAGACCGCCATGACCGTCGCCAGGGCGCGCAGGGTAGTGAGCTTATCCGGCTCAAAGACACGCTGTGAGTAGACATTGAAAAACACCGGCGTGATGGTCACACCCAACAGCCAGCCGGCTTCGAGGAAACGGTCACAAAAAGCACTCAGCTTTGATGCAGACATTCCCCACTCCTCGCGCCCCTCCGGCGGGGCAGTTAAATGCATTCTAGAGGGATAATACTCCACACGAGTGAAAACGCAAGATGGCGGCGACGCGATGAGAGGCAAAAATCGTGGACATCGCCGCCGCGCGCCTCTTCCCGACGCGGGCTGCGAGGCCAGACAGGGGATTCAAGCGATGAGCATCACCAGCAAATCGTTGACGTTGGTGCCCGTCGGGCCAAGGCGCAGCAACGCCTCCAACGCCGCCAGCGCCGGATAGGCATCGTTGTCACGCAAAGCGGCATGAAGATCGAGCCCCAGCGACCGGGCGCGCCCGGCCGTTGCGCCATCCACGATAGCGCCGGCCGCGTCCGTTGGACCATCGGTCCCGTCGGTAGCCAGCGCGAGCAGCGCCACGTCAGGCAGCCCCTCCAGCGCCAGCGCGGCGGCGAGCGCCAATTCCTGATTACGCCCGCCTTTCCCGTTGCCGCGCACGGTGACGGTCGTCTCTCCGCCCCACAACAGACAGGCGGGCGGCGGCAACGGCTCCCCATACGTCCGCACGCTCCGCATCAACGCCGCGGCGACTTTGGCCACCTCACGGGCTTCCCCTTCGACGAAGGTGCTCAACAGCAGGGGACGATAGCCCGCCTCCTGCGCGGCCTGCGCCGCTGCCCGCGCCGCGATGCGGTTGGAGCCGATCACGAGGTTGGTCACGCGCGCAAAACAGGGATCGGCAGGTTTGGGCGTTTCCGGCACAGCGCCGACCCTGCCTGCCGCGAGATGCTCGCGCACCGCCGGGGGGACGCGGGGGAGCAGGTCATAGCGCTCCAGCACGCGCCACGCCTCAGCATACGTCGTCGGGTCCGGCGCGGTCGGCCCCGAAGCGATGACGTCCAGCGGGTCGCCGATCACGTCGGAGAGAATCAGCGTCACCACGGCGGCCGGCGCCGCCAGCCGGGCCAGCTGCCCGCCGGCAAGGCGCGAAAGGTGTTTGCGCACGGCGTTGAGCTCCCCAATCGGGGCGCCGGAACGCAACAGCAGGGAGGTCACGGCCTGCAAATCCGCCAGCGTCAGCGGCTCGACGGGCGCCGGCAACAGCGCTGAGGCCCCGCCGGAGAGCAAGACCAGCACCAGGTCCCGCGTCGTAAGACCCTCCAGCAGCCGCAGTGCCGCATGGGCGGCCCGCACGCCGTTCATATCCGGCGTAGGATGCCCCGCCTCGAAGACCTGAAATCCATCGGGCAGAGGATGGCCGGCAGTATGATGAACCTTCGTCACCAGCACGCCCGCCGTGAGCGAAGTTCCCAGGCGCTCCCCGGCGGCCTGCGCCATGGGGACGGCCGCTTTGCCGGCAGCAATGACTCGAATGTCGCGCAGCTCCGCCAGGTCCCATCCGTGCTCCCCGATCCATAGCCGCCCCTCGGCCATGTGAAGCTGCTCGCGCACCAGCCGCGCCGGGTCCACCGCGCGCAGTGCCGCCTCGCGGATGTATGTCAGATCCTCGTGCAGGTGCATGGCAGAATCCTTAGGAGCAGAGATCAGAAGACAGAGATCAGAGATCAGAAGTCAGAGGTCAGAGGTCAGAAGTCAGAGATCAGAGACCAGAAATCCAAAATTGGTTTCATTTGCGCAAGACGGTCAACGCATGGGTTGCGGCCTGCTCCGGCGTCGCGCCCTCAGTCGTCAGCAGAAAATTCAAGCCGGCCTGCAACGCCCGCCGTACAGGCTGATCCACCGTCGGAGGGGGAGATAGGACCGTAGCGGGGAGGAGCTGTTCCAGGAAGGCCACCCCTTCAGTGGAAAGGGGCCACAATGCCAGCGCCTCCCGGCTCGGAGGCAACATCGCCACCGCCAGCGAGAGATCGGCTGCCTGTCCTCGCTCATTCAGCCAGCGGGCCAGTTGCAGGGCAGCGTCCTCATGCGCAAAGTCGGTGCTGACCAGTGCCAGCGACCACACTTCCGCCAGGGCGAAAGGCTGACCGTCGCGGGTCGGCGCCCAACTCGCGGCCCCTACCCGCGCGGGGCTGCTCCAGTAGACGCCGGCAGGGACGGCGCTCAGCAGCGGGCGGTTGGATTGGACCGCCTCCGTCTGGAACGTCTCCCAACAGGCGCGCGAGTCGGGCAGCGTCGCCAGTCGCATGGGATCCAGCAGGCCCGCCTCGACCATCACCGCCATGAAGCGATAGAGCTCCTCCAGGTGTGGGCGATCCAGCAGCGGACGTCCTTCCGCATCGGCTACCTGGCCGCCCGATCCCTGGTAAATCTCCACCAGGAAATCATCGGCGAGGTTGGCGGCGGGAGCAGTAGGGAACAGCAAGGCATACCCGCCGGTCAGCACTTTGGTCCACGAGAGCGGCGCGGCCACGTCAAGGCGCGGGGTGTACACCGCTTGCGACACTTCGCTCAAAAAGGGCAGGCCGTACACGCGCTCATCAAAAGTTACGGCGTCACTGGCAAAGGGGAAAACGCTGTCGGTGAGTTCCTCCGGCGGCAACGCCACCACAAAACCGTTCTCCACCGCGGCGCGCAGATCATCGTGCTCCAAAATCACCAGGTCGGGCAGCACCACCGGCGCGGCGCTGAAGGCAGTGCTCAGAAGATCGTAGAGTCCACCCGCCCCCTGCGCCTTTTTCACCAACACCTGCACCTGGATGTTCGTGTGTTGCCGTGAGAATTCCTCAATCTGCGCCAGCAACAGCGGGTGCGCTTCCCCGGCGGTCTCACCGCTCAGCAGGTCCGGCACCCACAGGGTCAACGTCGTCAGATCGCTGCCCGGCAACGGCGTAGGGCGGGGCAATGCCGGTGACGTCGGCGAGGGAGTGGGCGAGGCCGTCGGCGGCGTGATAGGCGAGGAGGGTACGTTCGTACACGCTGTGAGCCCCCATAGCACCGTCATCACAAACATCAGCCGAGTTTTCATGGCCTCGCCTCCCTCTTAATGACCAGTGAACTCCTGCCGCGCAAAGGTGTAGACAGGCCGCTCGCGGAAATCCGAGGTGACGAAAGCGAAATAGTCCTGGTAATTCCGCAAAGGGACCGGCGTGCGGAAGACCCACATCACGACGGCAGGACACCAGGGCCATTCCGTCTGCGCCCAGGCATAGGCCGCCAGGGTGTAGCTCACCCGCTGCGCCGGCTTGACGGCCCAGGTCCACCGCGGGTGATCATTCCAGCCGCTTTCGGTCACAAAGATGGGCTTGTCGGCGTCTCCATAGCGCACCATGATCTCGCGCAGCAATTCCACCCGGCGGAAGTTGAGCAGCTCCGGCGCGGGCTCTGTCTCAGGCGGAAAGACCAGGCCATAAGCGTGCGCGGCCAGTGCGTCGAAATACGCCGCCCCGCCGGCCTGATACATGCGCTCCAGGTAGAGCAAGTCGTTGAGTCCGGCCGGGCTGCCCTCCGGCTCCAACGTCGGCGCGAGCGCCCCCGCCAATACCTGCACGTGAGGGTGCGCCGCATGGACGGCGGGATATACCACCGACAGCAACTTCACATATCCTTCGGGGTCCACCGGTCGGAAACCCCACTCGAAGCTGAGATTGGGTTCGTTCCAGATGATCAGATAGGGCGCGGTGTCGCCATAGCGCGCGACAAAGGCGGCAGCAAAAGCCGCGAAATCGGCATAGGCCGTCTCATCCAGATAGGTGAACGTCGTCTCCTGCACCGCCGGGTCGGGGCGCGCCCATGCCGGCGTCATCCCCAACCGCGCAATGACCGTCAATCCCTGATTGGCGGCGTGAGCCATGATCATGTCGCTGTGCTTCCAATCGTACTCCCCCGGCGTGTTTTCGATGTACGCCCAGGGGAAGTATTCGACAATCCAGCTGGCTCCCATCTCGCGCACCAGCGTCAGCGTGCGTTGCACCTTCCACGCCTCGACTTCATCCATCAGACGGGTGTGAACGCCGACCTTAAGGTTGGTCGTCTGCACCTGCTGCGGTTCGCCGAGGACTACCAGCACCCCCGGCGGGCGGACCAGGAGCAGCGTCGCCACCGTCACGGCTACCAGCTGGGCGGCCCCCCACCACAAAGCGCGAGGGCAACGTCGCATGGCGCTTCCCGCCAGCCGCGCCATTCGCAACGCGGCTCGTCCTCCGTCCTGAATTTTCGA
>JAGPHL010000244.1 GCA_018055515.1 Anaerolineae bacterium | reverse complement strand
TCATCGGCGCATTGTCAGGCATCAAAGGAGGCGAGGAATGTTGTTCATGCCGCGTGAAGAAGGGCAAGGTCTGGTGGAGTACGGGTTGGTCCTGGTGCTTATCGCTGTGGTGGTCGTCGTGATCCTCACGCTGGTGGGCAATCAGATCTCGACGCTTTTTTCCAGGGTGCAGAGCTCCATACCTTAGGCCGTGGGGGTGAGAAAGGCGCGGCCCCTCCCGAAGTCTGGCAGCGGGAGGGGCCGCGATTTGGCTATTGGGGACTCAGCATTTGCAGCTGGGCGAAGTCATCCGGCGTGAGGGCGCTCAGGTTGGCGCTGGATTTGTATGCGCTGAGCGCTGCTTCCTGGATCCCCGCTGTAGGCCAGACCCAATCTATGATGCGGGTATGGCTCGCATCCGCAGCGGGCGCGCCGCCAAAACGCCACTGCGCGGCGCTGACTTCCACATCGCGCACCCGCCAGACGCCGGCGGTGGGATAGCCGTCCTGGCTCAACATCACCACGGCATACTGCCAGCTCTCCGGCGTGTCGCCAAGCACGCTGCGCGGCACTTTCACCGTGATCCGGCGCTGCCCGGCGTCGGCGATGATGACGGGGGAGACGGGCGCTTTGACCGGCTCGGCGTCCCCCGGCGTGTAGAGGCCGCCTTCCCAGCCCTCGATCCACAGGGCGAAATCCCAGCCATGGTCAGCGGTGAGGGCGGCGTTGCGTCCCGGCAACAGCAGCCGCTCGCCGTTAGCGGCGCCGTCTTGATCTATGTAGATGTCGAGCGTCTGCACGGAGAGGCCGCGGCCGCTGCCCCACACGTTCTCCACCGGCCCGCGGACGGTGACGCGAAAGACGATGTTCGTCTCGTCATAGCCCACCTCGAAGCCGGTGATGTCGAAGACGCCGGGCTGGAAGACACCATCGGTGGGGTAGGTGTAGGTTCCAGGGCCGTAGTCGTCGTTTTCGGGATCCTGCACCTGCAGCACCCAGGTCGTAGTCCCCAGCTCCGGCACGGTGATGAGCGCCGGGCCGGCAGTCGGCAGCAGCTGTTGATCGGTCTGCGCTTCCAGCAATCCCTGGCTGAGCACGGCGCGCAGCTGGATGCGGTCGCCGCTCTGGAGGTCCTGTTTGCCGGCGACCAGCTTCAGGGGGATGGCGAGTTCAAGGGTTTTGCCCGCTGTGGCGACGCGGAGATCGTCTGCGGGGAATTCCATGCTGACCCAGCTGACGCCGTCATAGAGGCTGAACGTCACGCCGGCGAGACGGGCGTTGGAGGCGTAGGCGAGCTCCACAAGTTGCGCCGCGCCGAAACCCAGGTAGGTCGCCGTCCCGCCCCAGCGGGAGAGCGGCGTCGCCTGCGTGCGGCCGGGGGGCAGCCAGTAGAAGCCGAGCGTGCTGCGGCAGTCGTCGTTGCCACCGCAGGTAGTGAGCGCGGCCCACTCGTAGGCGGCGTCGACGCGCAGGTAGAGGTGTTGGGCGTCGAAGCCGTAATAGAGCCGTTCGAGGGGCAGGCTGCCGGCGGCCATCGCGCCGCCGCCCGCCGTGTAGAAGCCGGCCGCGTCCCATTCCCCGGCGGTGACGGCGCCATCAATGGTAGGAGTGAGCAGATCGGTCGGAGATTGCTCCGCTGCCGCCGGCGCCTGCGCGACAATCGGCACGTCGAGCCAGTCGGGCGGCTCCTCCCCCAGCGTGCGCAGCACCTGCTTGAGCGTCTCGCGGAATTGTCGGTCGAAGCCCTCGTCGTCGCCGGAGTTCTGATCCGTGCCGTACCACCAGAACCAGTCGGAGCCTTCGGCGATGAACATGAGGTCGAGCGCCTGTTTCAGGGCCTCGGCGCTGGGCGGGGTGCGTTTGCCGCTCTCGTACTGTTTGACGATGTCGCGCACCTCGCGCAGGTAGTCCCAGGCCTGATTTTCCTCGTCCTCGCCGATCCAGGTGCTGAAGTCGTGGTTGATCCAGCTGCCGGCCCAGAGGTCCTCGATCGTGCGGGAGGGTTCCTGGGGGAAGCGTTCCAGGTATTCGGAGGGTGTCACGGTGAGGATGGTTTCATCCGCCGCCAGCAGTTGGTAGAGGGTGTTGAGGAATTCCTTGCCGTCGTTGTCGTAATGTTCCCAGGCGTTTTCCCCGTCCAGGATCACGGTCACGAGGTGCGGGCCGGCCGCGTTTCCAGTGTGGAGCTGGTCGCGGATGGCGTGAAGGCGCTTCATGAAGTCCTCCGCCGCCGCGGCCCCCTTCATCCCGGAGTAGGTGAAGCCCACCTTGTCGGAGATCACCACATCGCGGAAGACGATGGCCACCGGGGCGCCGTCGCCGGCGGCGACGTTGTACGGTCGGTAGAGGAGGTCGGCTTCCTTGACGGTATCCGCGTTGTCGCGGCTGAAGCCGTCGAGTCCCAGGGATTTGGCGAGGACGCCCTCGTCGGAGGCCATCCAGCGCAGGCCCGCCTCGCTCACCATGCCGACGATTTCCTCGGCGACGGAGCCTTCCGCCGGCCACATGCCGCGCGGGGCGCGACCGAAGAGCTCCTGGTAGAGGGCGACGCCTCGCGCCAGTTGCGCTTTTGCGTCCTGCTGGACGCGGAAGGCGGGATCGGGGAGCTTGTCGGTGGGCATGGCTTTTCGCGCGAGGGCGGTATTCATGAGCAGCGGCAGGATGGGATGGGCGTAGGGGGTCGTCGTCACCTCGATCTGTCCGGCGTCCTGGAGGGCTTTGTGCACGGGGATGACTTCCCGAATCAGCCGCAGGTGTTCGTCGAGCACGAGCTGTTTGTCGGCCTCGGTGAAGTTGCGTCCTTTAGCCACCAGGTCAGCCAGCGGCGCCTGGGCGAGCCAATCGGGGTCGGTCCAGCCGAGGTTGAAGAGCACCTGCAAGTCGAGGAAATCCTGGGTGCTCCACCCGCCGGCAAGCGCTTCTTCCACGGCGGCGTCATCGGCAGGCCGTTTGAGGCGGAGTTCCTCGTAGCGGGGGAAGCGCTGGATGATTTTGGGGTTGATGTCGAAGAAGTAGCGCAGGATGAAGCGCTTTTGATCGTCGGTGAGCTCCCCGGCGGGGACCTCGGTGTGGATCCAGTAGGCGTCTTTGGCGCCGGCCGCCAGGTCCTCCAGCTGTCGCAGCAGGCTGGGTGTGAGATTGAAGGTGACATGGACGCTGGGGTACGCCTTCAGCATCGCCGCCATGTCCACGTAATCCTTGGCGGCATGGAGCCGCACCCACGGTTTGGCGTAAACGCCGGTTTCGGGATCCTTGAAGTAGACGGGCTGGTGCTGATGCCAGATGATTGCCAGGTAGAGCCGGTCGTCTGTGGCTTCGGGGGTGACGGGCAGCGCGGCAGGCGTCTCCGTCGTGGGGATTGCCGTCGTAGGGATTGGCGTCGGCGTCGCGGCAGGGGTGGGCGTCCCGCAGGCGCTCAACAGCAGACTCAACAGCATGAGCAGGTAGAACCAACGTTGTCGCATACTATGTCTCCTTTATGGGAAATGGCTCACAGATGAACACGGGCAGAAATTCAAGAATTCTTTGAATGAGCGTCCTTAGATTGCGAGGTCGAATGGCAGGTCGCTGATGTCACGCAGGCGTTTGCCCTGGACAAGAAGGCTGAAGATATCGGAGAGCGATTCGTCATTGATTTCTCCGATGGCTTTTTGTAATTCATACAG
>JAGPHL010000243.1 GCA_018055515.1 Anaerolineae bacterium | reverse complement strand
CAATCCGCCTGCGAGCCGGTGCCCACCAGGCAAGGCGTTGGAGTCCTGAAGTCTTTTTAAACTAAGGAGACATTATGATCACACAGGAAAATCACAAGAAACTAGCCATCATTGTCGGCGGTGGTCCCGCTCCCGGCATCAATGGGGTCATTCATTCCGTGACCATCGAGGCCATCAATAATGGACTTGAAGTGCTCGGCATCCTCGATGGGTACACACATCTGGTAAAGGGCGAACTCAAGGCCCTGCCCTTGACCATTCAAGACGTCAGCCGAATCCATCTGCGCGGCGGCTCGATCCTCCACACTGCCCGCACCAATCCCACCGCCTCGCCCGAAGCCATGCGCAACACCGTTCAGACCCTGCTTGATGCCGGCGTGAGCTATCTGGTTTCTATCGGCGGAGATGACACGGCCTTCTCCGCTTACAAAGTCGCGCAATTCGCCCGCGAACAGCGAGGCGCCTCCCTCCAGGTCGTCCATGTCCCCAAAACCATTGACAACGACGTCCCCTTGCCCTATGGCGTCCCGACCTTTGGCTACGAGACCGCCCGCGAGGTAGGCGCGCGCGTGATGATGAACATCATGGAAGACGCCCTCACCGGGCAGCGCTGGTTCCTGGTCGTCACCATGGGCCGTAAAGCCGGGCACCTGGCAATGGGCATCGGCAAGGGCTCCGGGGCCACCCTCACCCTGATCCCCGAAGAATGGGAAGGTCGGCGTATCCGCCTGCAAGAAGTGGTGGACATCCTGGCCACCTCGCTGATCATGCGCCTGGTGGATAGCAAGCCCTACGGCGTGGCCCTGGTGGCTGAAGGCGTCATCGAAGAGATCGAGCCAGACGACCTGAAGGATCTCAAAACCGTGGAGCGCGACGCGCACGGCCACATTCGCCTCTCCGAAATCAACTTCTCCGACATCGTCAAGCGCACGCTGCGCGACCAGCTCAAGGAATTGGGCATCAACGTCAACATCGTCAACCTCGACCTGGGCTACGAGATGCGCTGCGCCCCGCCCATCGCCTATGACATTGATTACACCCGCAGCCTCGGCGAAGCCGCTGTGGATTTCCTGCTGGACGGCGGCACCGACGCCATCATCGCCCTGGCGGACGACCGCATCATCCCCCTGCCCTTTGAAAGTATGATGGATCCAGAGACCGGCCGCACGCAGGTCCGCAAGGTGAGGATTGATTCCTTTGCCTATCAATCCTCGCTGCGATTCCAGATCCGGCTCAAGCCCCAGCACGCCGACGACGAAGAGCTATGGGAGCGGATGGCCGCGCAGACGAATCTCACGATGGAACAGTTCAAGGCGCGCTTCGGCTACCTCTCAGGGATTGCCGCACGCCCCTTCTAACCATGCAGCCCTGGAAAACTCTCGCGCGACGGACGGTCCTACACTGCGGACGTTTTCTCACCGTTGAAAGCCACACCGTCGCGCTGCCGGATGGGCGCATCATCGAGGAGTGGCCCTGGATCATCACGCCGGACTACGTCAACGTGGTCGCAGTGACGGTCGAGGGCCGCTTTCTGTGCTTCGAACAGACCAAATACGCCCTCGTCGGGACCTCGCTCGCTGTGGTAGGCGGCTACCTGGAGCCGGGCGAGGCCCCCTTAACCGCCGCGCAACGCGAGCTGCTGGAGGAAACCGGTTACGCCGCGCCGACCTGGTGCTCCCTGGGCAGGTATCCCGTAGACGGCAACCGGGGCGCGGGCAACGCGCATCTCTTCCTCGCCCAAGAGGCCGCGCCCGTGGCCGAAATCCATGCCGACGACCTGGAAGAGCAACGCCTGCTGCTCCTCAGCCGCGCGGAAGTCGAAGCCGCCCTCGGCGCAGGGGAATTCAAATTGCTGTCGTGGGCCGCCGCGCTGAGCCTGGCGCTGCAATGCTTGTGAGCCCTGGCGCCCGACCCGTTTGAGCGGACACGCTTCCCCCAAAGCCCAAGGCGGCACGTAGTTCTTACCTGGCAATTCCTCGTCCAGGTAAGAAACCCTTTGACTTTTCCATCAAAACGTAGCATAATGAAGATATCACGACCCAGAGGACGAAATCGCGTGTTCATGAACACCCTCCCAAACCACGGACGAGGAGGACATCGTGGCTGAAGTTGCCTTACAGGCCTATGAGAATGAAATTGACCAGATGATCGAAGAGGCGCGGTATCTGGAAGCATTGGCCCACCTCCGACACATTCTGGGCCGATATCCTCGCTACCTGAACGCCTACTACCTGCTGGGAAAAATGCTGCTCGAAGCAGATCTACCTGACCTCGCCGTGGACATGTTTCGCCGGGTGCTCAACGCCGACCCCGAGCATTTCCTGGCCCGCATCGGCCTGGGACTCGCTCACGAACGTCGCGGACAGCTGCAAGCGGCAATCTGGAATCTGCAGCAGGCCTTTGACCTGGCTCCGGGCGATGAAGCCATCCATGATGAGCTCTGTCGCCTCATAGGCCAGGACAGCGGCGTCACGCCGGACCATATCCCCATGAGCCGGGCAGGCCTGGCGCGACTCTACCTGCGCGGTGGCCTGTTCAACCGCGCCGTCGAAGAATTCCGCACGCTCGTCGCCGAAAACCCCGACCGGGTGGATCTGCAAGTGGCCCTCGCCGAAGCCTACTGGCGCGATGATCAAATCGTGCTGGCGGCTGAGCAATGCCAGAGAATCCTGGACGTCTTTCCTTATTGCCTGAAAGCCAACCTGCTTCTGGGAACGCTGCTGCAAAACAGCGGACAGGAAAGTGGAGGCCGGTATCTGCAGCGCGCCCAGGAAGTAGACCCCGAGAATCAGGTCGCGGAGGCCCTCTTCGGCAGCAGCAGCCCCTGGCCCAGGACGACCAAAACCATCGAACGCCTGCTCTATGATCCCGCCGCGCTCGACGTAGATCAAAAAGCCCGCTGGTTCCACGACCTCGAAACCGCCTCCGTCTCCGTCGGCATCTCCGAGGCCTTGCCGCAGATGAGCCAGGCCGAAATGCAGCTGGTGGATGTGACCGCCAGCCTCGAGTCGCAGATTGAGATTCCCGATTGGCTGCGCGAGCTGACCCCGCTGGAAGAGCTCGCCGAAGGCGAAGCTCCAGAGGAACCGGCGGAAGCAGAAGTCGCCGAACCTGAAAGCACCATCGGCTATGAAGATCTGGCGAGCTGGCTACAACCGACCCGCCCCTCGGTCGCGCCTGAACCCACACCGCCTGCAGCAGAAGCCGTTTTGGGGCCGACCGCTGAGGAAGAAATCCCCGATTGGTTGCGCTCCCTGCAACCTGCCGGTCCCGCCGCCATCCCGCCTCGCCCCTCGGAGGAAGAAGTCGGCGAAGAAGCTCTGCCCGATTGGCTCGCCGAACTCCAACCGCCCGCCGCCGCGGAAACCGCCGCTCCTGCCGCCCAACCCGCCGAGGCCGAAGAACTGTTCGGCTGGGACGCCTTTGCCGGCGCGCCCACAGAAGCAGCCGCAGCAGCCGGGGAAGAAGCGCTCGAAGAACTCCCCGATTGGCTCGCCGAACTCCAACCGCCCGCCGCTGCAAAAGCTCCAGCAGCCGCAGAAGAGCTCCCCGATTGGCTGACGGAACTCCAACCGCCCGCCGCCGCGGAAACCGCCGTTCCTGCCGCCCAACCCGCCGAGGCCGAAGAACTGTTCGGCTGGGACGCC
>JAGPHL010000242.1 GCA_018055515.1 Anaerolineae bacterium | reverse complement strand
AACCCATGAAAATTCCTTTGTCCTGGCTTAATGATTATGTGGAGGTGCAAGACGTCCCCGTTGCCGAACTGGCCGAGCGTTTGACTTTGGCCGGTATGGAGGTCGAGGCGATCGAGACTATTGGCTACCCCGGCGCGGAGCTGCCCTGGGATCCCCAGCTCATCACGACGGCGGAGGTGCTTGCCGTGCGGCCCCATCCCGATGCTGACCGGTTGGTGCTCGTGGAGGTGAATTACGGCGGGCCGGAACATGAGATCGCGGTGACCGGCGCTCCCAGCCTGTACGCGCGCAAGGGCCAAAGCGACCTGCACCTCAAGGTCGCCTTTGCCTGGGAGGGCGCCACGCTCTACGACGGGCACGCCGAGGGTTTCGTGCCGCGCAAGCTCAAGGCGACCAAGGTGCGCGGCGTGCTTTCCCGCGCCATGGTCTGTTCCCAGAAGGAGCTGGGCCTGGCGGACGTCCATGGCGACATCATCTACCTTCCCGACGACACGCCGGTGGGCGTCCCGCTCACCCAAGTGCTGGGCGATTACGTCCTCGATTTCGAGATCAAAGGCCCCTTCGGACATCTGCAATGTGTGTACGGCATCGCGCGCGAGGTCGCCGCGCTCCTCGGCCGGCCGCTCAAGCGCACGCCGCTGGAAGCGGTCGTCCGTCTGGGAATGCGCACCGTCGAGCAGCCCGACTTTGTGGAACTGGCGATCCCCGATCCCGATCTCTGCCTGCGCTACACGGCAACGCTAATCCGTGGAGTGAAGATCGGCCCCTCGCCGTTGTGGATGCAGCTGCGGCTGCAGCGCGCCGGAATGCGTCCCATCAACGTCATCGTGGACATCACCAACTACGTGATGTTGGAGCTGGGACAGCCGCTGCACGCTTTCGACTACGCCCAGATCCGTCCGCGCAGCGCCGGCGGCAAGCCCGCCATCAGCGTGCGTCGCGCTACCCCCGGTGAGCAGATGCACACGCTCGACGGCGAACTGCGCACCTTCGATGGCGAGATGTGCCTCATCACCGATGGCGGCGGTCCCATCGGCATCGGCGGCGTCATGGGCGGCCTGGAGAGCGAGATCAAGGACACGACGGAGGACATTCTCCTGGAAGCGGCGAACTTTGCCTTCCTCAACATCCGGCGCACCGCGCAACTGCTCAAGCTGAGCACCGAGGCGGGGAGTCGCTTCGGCAAGCGCGTGGATCCTGAACTGGCGCTGGTGGCCGGCGCCCGCGCGGCAGAACTGATGGCCGACCTCGCCGGCGGGACGGTGGTCCCCGTGGCGGGAGATCTCTATCCCGGTAAGCCCGCGCCCGTCGCCCTCACCTACGTCCCCGCGCTGGCCGAGCGCATCCTGGGGGTGCCCCTGCCCCTGGAGGAGCAGCGCCGTATCCTCACGGCACTGGAGTTCCAGGTGACGGGTGCGGGGGAAGGGCCGTGGGAGGTCAGCGTGCCCTCGTATCGCCTGGACGTGCGCCGCCCGGTGGATTTGGTGGAGGAAGTCGCCCGCATCTACGGCTATGACCGTTTCCCTTCCACCCTCATCGAGGAGGCGCTTCCGCCGCTGCGCCGCAACGTTTCTTTGGAGGAAGAGGAGCGCGTGCGCGACATCCTGGTGGGATTGGGGCTGGACGAAATCATCTCGTATTCCCTGATTGACCCCGACGACGAGGGGCGCCTGATCCCGTCCGGCGCGACGTTCGCTTTCCCCGGCGCGGCGGTCAGGTTGCACAACCCGCTTGCGCCGGAACGGTCGCAGATGCGGCGGACGCTGCTGCCTGGAGCGCTGCGCACGGCGCGCAACAACCTGCGCTTTGTGGAACGCGTCGCCATCTTCGAGGTAGGGCGTGTGCACTATCGTAGCGCTGCGCCGGATCCCGCCGCCGGTCAGACGGGCGTCGCTGAGCCACGCCATCTCTCTCTGCTGCTGACCGGTCCCCGGCAGGGGCAGTGGTTCGAGCCGACCGACCGCTCACCGCTGGATTACTTCGACTTGAAGGGCCTCGTCGAGGTGCTGTTGGAGCGGTTGACGCTGGTGGATAAGGCGCAATGGGAGCGTGGGGCGCATCCGGCGTTCCATCCGGGGCGCTGCGCCCGGGTGGTCATCGCCGAGCGTGAGATCGGCTATCTGGGCGAGCTCCATCCCCTGGTGCGCGAGGCCTTCGATCTGCCGGAGCAACCCGTAGTGCTGCTGGAATGGGATCTCGAAGCGCTGCTTGACGTCGCCCGCGACGCCGAATCCGACAAACACATCGGCGCGATCTCGCCCTATCCGCCGGTCCATGAGGATCTCGCCCTCATCGTGGACGAGGCGACGCCGGCCCTGGAGGTGCAACGCACCCTCATCCAGGCGGGCAATCCGCTGGTCACGCGGGCGCTGCTCTTTGACATCTATCGCGGCCCACAAATCGGCGCGGGGAAGAAGAGCCTGGCCTTTGCGCTCACCTATCAATCCCCCGGCAAGGCGCTGGAGGAGAAGGACATCGAGAAATTGCGTGGGCGCATCATCAAAGTGGTGGAAAAACAGCTGGGCGCCAAAGTTCGCAGCGCCTGAACCTGACGGGTCGGCCTCCGTGCGCGCCCTGCCGGCGCGATCAAGGGGCCGGCCCATCGCCGGGGAGAGCTTGTTCGGTTCACCGAGGCCGTCGCAAATTTAGACATGGTTTGCTTTCCCCGCCGGGGGCCATTTGACCGGGCGATAGGGTCTGGTCTAGCGGATGGCTCCTACGACATCCATGATGGGGGCAAACAGAGGTCGGCGCCTTTCCAGGCGCCGACCTTTTGGTGTGGATGCGAGTCAGGGTTATCGCTTTGAAGGCGCGCCGGCCGACTTGCTACCATAACTCCCCCTCTCTCCATTCCGCTGAGAGAGGCGCATCGAGGTCTAAAGGGGGAGTTTTGGGAAGCCGAAAAATCATCACTTCCTCATCGGCGGGGGAAGGCACGAGAGCCTCTTCCGTCCTTATGAACAGCGGCCCCCGCCAGAGTTCCCATCCAAGCCGCTCATAATATGCTACGTTGAAGGGTGACAGCGCGGCCAAATCGTAGTCCTGCACTTCAGCTATCAGACGTCTCATGATGGACGACGCAAAACCGCGATGTTGATAGGCCGGTTCTGTGGCGACTAATTCGACATAGGCCGTGCGCAGGGGAGGAGCAGCACCAACCTGTAAATATCGGGTGATCCATAAAGCGTGGCTGACCCATACATTGTCGTAAGAGCCCAGAATGTGTGTTGCACCTGCAAATGCTTCATACACGTTTTCTTCGTAGGCGCGATTGACCAGGGCGATGATGTCTTGCTTCAACTGCTCCGAAATGAACGCGCTGGGAATAACCTGGATGCTCAGTTGCTGTGTGTCCTCGGCTGACATTTATTGCCGCTCCTTCGAAAATAAACATGTGCCTGCGTGCTCAGGTGCTCACGTTAGGGGCAATACCAGTGAATGAATTTGAGGGTGTGATTAGTGCCCCCCAATTTCCCACCTGTTGTTACAATAGGCGAGATTCTAAACTTACCTGGAGGGTAATGTTCATATGAGTGCATCCCCTATCGCGCAAGAGATGGAACCTTTCAGCCAGGATTTTGGCCTGGAACCATTTGCAGCGGCTTTACAGCCGCTGATTGATGCCGCGCTGCAAGCCCATGATCAAGCGTCTTACCGC
>JAGPHL010000241.1 GCA_018055515.1 Anaerolineae bacterium | reverse complement strand
ACCATCGCCCCGTTGAGGTGACCAGGCGCGGCAGACGCGCCGCCGCGCCTGATCGGGTCTACAACCGCTCATACAAGGTAAATGATTTGCTGGAGCGCACCAGACGGTAGGGCAAGACCACATTGCGCGTGATGCGCTCTTTCCCCAAAGTGACCTTCTCCCCACTGTAAATATTTGCTTTCGCAAACGTCAACGTCGGAGCGCAATCATCCAGCACTTGCAACGTCCCCTGCAATGCGAAAGTCTCCGGCGTTGCCGTCAACTCCACAAACTCCGCAGGAAGAGCCACTTTCCAACGTGGCGCGTCCTTGAGTTGCATGAGGCTTCCCCGTTTCCCTAAATAGTTGAGATTGAGCAGCAGCCCTTCCAGCCAGGAGCAAGCCGCCTCCATTCCCAAAGCCACTTGCCATGGTCCCACCAACTGCACATACTCGCGGTAACCAATAGTCTTCTGGAAGGGCCCTGTCTCGGGATCGCCGGCCTTGGCCGGGGCGCGACGGGGCTTAAGCACCTTCTGGAAGAGGTTGGTAACGACAGCGCGTTCAGCCGGGAATAATGCTACCCGCAAGTCACGTATGACCGGCCACCACGCTTCGGCTTGCGCTACACCGGCAGTGCGGCAGGCTGCGTCCAGGAGCGCCATCTTGAGCGCATAGGGTGTGGGGACGAGTAACGTTTTGCCGCCAGAGGCCGTCGCCGCACTCAACTTGAGCGAGAACAGCGTGACGGCTTCGTATTCGGCGATGCACCACATTGGGCACCTCCTATTGCGCGCCAGGTATCAGGGTAAAGGGAGTAGCCTCTTGAATCAGCGCGGACATCACTTCGGCAAACTCACCCATCGAATCAAAGGGCTTCACCTCAATGGCCCCAGGCCGCAGCTCATTGAGCGCTGCCGCCACCCGTGCCGTCTCCTCGGCAAACGTCGTGTTGAGCGGCGAGAGGCACGGTGCGGGGACTACAGCGCGGCTGACGGTGATGACGCCGCCGAAGTCCACAATGTGGGGATTCTGGGTGCTGCGCATCGCGCCCGCCGGCTCCACAAACGTGTAGAGCACACTCTCCAGCAGCGCTTTGAGCCGCGCCTGGCGTTGTTTCGCATCAATCGCGTAGTTCTGCGCCAGATCATTGAAACCGATGCGCGCCGTTTCCAGGTTCAACACCATCGCATAGATCCCCGACGATGCGGGCCGGTGAAAAATCGCCTGCCCGATATTAGCCGCCCGGCCTTCCTCACCTTCCGCTCGCGTTCGCGCCCCGGCGCTACGATCAGAAACATATTTGACGTGGAAGTAAGTATCCGTCTCCACATATTCCGGCACCCCTACCACCCAGCCGAACTCCACAACACTCTTGCGCGGCAAAGAGAGTCCGCCCGAAGTGACCAGGATACCTTCCAGATCTGTGACAGCGCACTGCTGCAAAATCACATCCAACTTCGCCGGATCACTGGCTGCCGCCGCCAGTGCTTGGGCCAGTTCACTGCCGGCGTCAATATCATAGTTGACGCGATTGGCATTGAACATGCGTGCGCCTTCCGAAAGCGGCAGGCCGGCGGCCAACGCCAACCGGTACAGATGCTCCGCCTGAATGTGTTTGAACATATCGCCGGAAATCGCGTTCACGTTGTGCAGCTGCCCGTCGGCGCCGATGATATTCACCATCCGCGTCTGAATCTGATTGCCTTCCCCGCCCTCGTTGTTGAGCGAGTGCATATCCAGAATCGCCTGGGCCGAAATCGCTACTGAGTAAATCCCCTTGCTGTCTGTCATCTTGAAATCTCCTTTCCCTGGATGTTAGTTTTCTTCCGCATCGCCTTCTGCGGTTTCGTCTGGCTCGCCGATCAGGTCCTCGCCCTCCGGCGGAACTTCTTCTTCCTCACGCTCATACGGTTCGCGCGCGTAGCCATAGGCCACCAACAGCTGACACACCACCTTAGAACCGAAACGATCCACCAATTCGGTTAAGGCTTCAATATCGGCCGTCGTCACATTCTTGCGGAACGGGTTACGGCCTTTTTCGCGCAGTTGCGCGTTCTCGGCGTTGTACAGGTGGATAAATTCAGCTATCTCTGCCAGAAAATCTTCCGGATAGGCTGCCTTGCGCGCCAGTTGCTGGCCTAGCCCGTAGCGAATATCTACGACGGGCCGGTTACCTTTCCCCTTCCGCGCTTGCGGTACCACCGTGCTATGCCGGATAGCATAGGCAATGGCCTTGAAACCTTCATTTTGCACGATCTCACTGAAAACCGGTTTGTCGCTGTTCATAAAAAGCACCTCCAATGTAGTTGTGGTAAAGGGACGCACATACTTGCGCCGGTCATACTGCTGCATCACAAAGCCGCTGTACGCGGTCGTGAAGTCAAAGAACGGGGCGAAGTCATCGCCGGAAAGAAAATCGCGGTAATGCGCGAGCAGGGTGAACTGGTCGCCCCGCGTCTCGTCCAGGCCGCGGATGATCGCCAGGTGCTCGTCCAACGCCGTCTGGAACTCGCCGAGCACTTCGGGCCCCCCAGGCGCGACCCAGCGTGGCAGGTTAAGCATGGCGATATTCAACACCGCCGGGGATTGCCCCAAGCTTTTGTAGAACGCCATCTGCATCCCGCTCACCAGGTCGCTGGGCCGCTTGCCAAACAGGTCGGCCTCTCGCGCTTCTTCGTAGTGTTTGAGAAAGGCCTGAGTATAACGCAGCACTGCCAGAATATCCAGTTTAATGGCCGTCGCGCTACCTACCATCGCCGGGCGAAAGTGCTTGAGCACCTCGCGGTGCGTCCCCCAATCCAGGCTGAGCGGGCATAGCACGTAGGTCTTGCGATCCTTGGCATTGCGTGGGTCAGAAGGATTGGCCACCACGCGAGTGAAGCCGCCGTGAAACAGCCCTACGGCCTTGAGCCACTCCCACAGCCAGAAGCTCTTGAGATTTCCTGGCGCGCGCCACTCGGCTTTGGGATAGTTCGTACCTTTGCCCTGCGCCGGATTGAACAGCTGGCTGGCGGTCATTGCTTTGGGTTTTTCCAGGCCGTGCGCCTTACACGCCCTGATCCAGGTCGCTTCTGCGCCCGCTTCATCGTTGGGCGAGGTGGCCGTCAGCTGCAACAGCGCCTTGAGCAGCTCCGGAAACGCTGCGCGCCCCTGCCACCAGGCCGCCATCAGGCTGTTGTAAGCCTGCAGCGCGCCTGGATTGATCGCGCGGAAGACCTCCCAATCCGCACGCGGGCTGTCAGGTCCTTGTAGTTCGCCTTGCACCGCGCGCCTCTTGTCTTCGGTGTTCAACGCGCGTAGCCACTCAAAGTACGCTTGATTTTTTTGCTTCTCCGCCTCGTAATCCACAACCGTTTCGCTGCCGCGTCCTTCCAGCTCGGCCAGTGTCAAGGACGTCCCTTTGACCACTTTTTGCGCGGATTTTTTATCCCAGGTAACTAAAAACGGCGCGCCGACGAAGAACCCACATTCTGCCACCCATTCAGGGCGCAGCGATGGATTGCAGACTACCACGAAGGCATAGCCGCGATCTTCCAACCGGATGGCTGCGCGCCGGGGCCCCTCTGGGTTTGCGACGGCGTTGAGCACAAAGGCCAGGCCGAACGCAGCCAGACTATCGGCCAACGTATTGCTGGATTTATCTACAAAATACTCTGCTTGAAACACATTGAAGCCTCCTTTACCAAATAG
>JAGPHL010000240.1 GCA_018055515.1 Anaerolineae bacterium | reverse complement strand
GTGGGGCTGTTTGACGTCGGCAAAGCGGCCCTGCCGACCTGGTTGGCGTTAGGCCCGTTGAAGCTGGGATACCCGTGGGCCGTCGCCGCCGGCCTGTGCGCCGGATTGGGTCATGCCTGGTCGCTCTACCTGGGGTTCACCGGCGGACGGGCGCTGGGATGTATCCTGGGGCTGCTGGCAGTGGTCTTCCCTCAGGGAGCGCTCATCCAACTGCTGCTGATGGGATTGGGCGTGTTGCTGCACGTGGAGCAACCGATCGCCATTGTGGGCTTACTGGCGCTGCCGGCCTTAAGCCTTGCCTTTGACCGTCCCCCGGCGGTGATGTGGGGCTGCGTGGCCGCGATCGTGCTGACGGCGGTCAAGCGGCTGGAAGCCAATCGCGCGCCGCTGCCTTCTGGGCCGGAGCGACGTCAGGTCATCTGGCGCCGTCTGTGGTTAGACCGCGACATTCCCTCTCACGAGGCGTGGGTCGCGCGCGGGCCGGCGGAGATCCAGCCCGACACAGAACAGGAGCCGGATACAACGCCGTCGGATGCGAAGTCGTGACCGTTGGCGCGCGTGGGCTTTTTAATTTCAGAATTCAGACCTGCGCAGGGATAGAAATCCATGGTATAATACAAGCGGGGATGATAGGTTTCGACGGGGAAGGTTTGTGGCAGGCTGCAAGTCGGGGAGGCTCCGTCTCCGCAAACCCAGGAGCAAAAAACAATTGCCACTCCTATGGCAAACCGCTGGGCGCCGGTCGCCGTCGCTGCGTAAGCAGCCGGTGATTGACCCCACGACCCGATCGGGAAATCCGATCGCGCCCCTCCGGCGTTTCGCTGGCGCTCCGGAGTCAGGTGCAAACGAGTCAGCGTGCAGCTCGCCCCACGCCGATAAGGTGAGTCAAGAGCCTCGGCTGGTTCGGATGTGGCGTGGTCGGCCACGACCCACCGAACGAGAACGAAAACGCCGACTATGCTTGTAGACGCCTGTTACAGAATTCTTCGGACGCGGGTTCGATTCCCGCCATCTCCACTCAGGGCCGGGAGTTTTTCCGGCCCTGGTTTTTTAGACTGGGGCGCGCTGGCGGCTTGGGACGCCTCAGCCGCCATTCCAGGGACTTAGAAAGCGATGGTCGAGCCAGAGGAATCAACGCCGCGCCTCTTTCTGCTCAGCGGTCCGCGCCAGGCAGGCAAGAGCGTCCTGTGCCAGAAGCTGGTCGCTCGCCTGCAACAGGCCGCCGTGCCGGTCGTCGGCCTGCTGACCTTGCACACCGGCCCGCATGACCTGGAGGTCACGGAGATCCACACCGGCGAGCGTTACGCGCTGACGTTGCCCTTTGGCGACGGCGTCGGCGCGGAACTGGGGCGCTTTCGCATGGATGCGACGGCCCTCGAACGGGGAGTGGCCTCGCTGAGGCGCGCTTTGCCCGCCGGGGTGCTGATTGTGGATGAACTTGGCCCGCTGGAGTTGAGGCTGGGTCGCGGCTGGCAGCCGGTGCTCTCGATGCTGCGGCCGGAGTGTTGTCGGAGTGCGTTGCTGGTCGTGCGTCCCGAACTGCTGGCGGAAGCGATCGCGCAAGCGCCGGGGCCGTTCGCCACCGTGGTTTACGTCACCCCGGCCAACCGCGACCGCTTGCTGGAACCGTTGGCGCGACTGATGGCAGCGGGAACGGCGTCACGTGCGAACGTGGAAACGTGGGAACGTGGGAACGTGGAAACGTGAAGGAGAGCTCGTGAACGATTGGGGTATCATCGGCTATGGGTGGGCGGTCCGGCAGTTGCAGCAGGCGATGGCCGCGGGGAAACTTTCCCATGCGCTGCTTATCACCGGGCCGGAGAATGTCGGGAAGCACACCCTCGCACTGGCCTTGACCCGCGCCCTGCTGTGCGAGGCGGATGCGGCGGAGCGTCCCTGTGAGAGCTGTTCTGCCTGTCGCCGGGTCGCCTCAGGCAATCACCCCGACGTGTGGCTGGCCGAGCCGGAGGGCGAAGGGCGCGGCGTGAAAATCGAGCAAATCCGCGAGCTGGAGCGCTTTCTGGCCCTGACTCCTGCCGAGGGCGCACACAAAATCGCTATCCTCTCGGCGGTGGAGCTGCTGAACCCCAACGCCGGCAATGCGCTGTTGAAGACGCTGGAAGAGCCGCCTGCTTACGCGCATCTCATCCTGCTGGCCACGGACGCCGACACCCTCTTGCCGACGATCGTCTCGCGCAGCCAGCATCTGCCGTTGCGGCCCCTGGAGAGCGCCGTCATCGCTCGGGGCTTGATCGAACGCTGGGGTGTGGCGGAATCCCAGGCGCGGCGCCTGGCCGGGCTTTCCGGCGGGCGGATGGGGTGGGCGGTGCGAGCGCTCACCGATCCGACGCACTTGCAGGAAATGGAAACGGCGCTGGCGCAACTCCTGACGGTGCTGCGGGCGGATTTGCCCACCCGTTTTGAAATCGCTCAGGGCCTGGCGCAGAATTTAGAGGCGCTGGCGCAGACACTTGAATACTGGCGCCTCGGCTGGCGCGACGTGTTGCTGTTACAGCAGGGCATTCCTCAGGACGTGATGTTTCTTGAGCAGCGCGATGCTTTGGAAACCGTGGCGCAAAAGGTGGCGCCGGCGACGACAGTGTACATGTTGCAAGCGCTCACGGCGGCGCAGGCGAATCTGCTGCGCAACCTCAACCCCCGCTTGCTGCTCGAAGCGCTGTTTTTGGAATGGCCAGAGGTATAGCCGCGTTGAAACCTGACGACGGCTTGCGACTGTGCCCGCCGACGGTATAATGCCTGGAGGTTGACTCTGACGACTTCAGAGAGAGGATTGACGCTGATGAAACTTTCCGTGATCATGCCGGTATACAACGAGATCAACACGATTGCGACGATCATCGCCGAAGTGCGCGCCGTGCCGTTGGACCTTGTCATTTGGGACGGCACGGACCGCGAGACCATGGTCCATCTCGACCGCGAGATCGTCATCGTGGATGATGGCTCCACTGACGGCACACGCGAGTATCTCGACACGCTGCGGGGCACTCCGGCTATCACCATCGTGTTCCACGAAGTCAATCAGGGCAAGGGCGCGGGCGTGCAGACCGCTCTGCGTCACGCGACCGGGGATGTGCTGGTCATTCAAGACGCCGATCTGGAATACGACCCGCGCGATTACCCCGCCTTGCTGCTGCCCATCCTGGAAAAGCGGGCGCAGGTCGTGTATGGCTCCCGTTTTCGCGGCGGGCCGACCAGGGCCATGTTCTTCTGGCACATGCTGGGCAATCGTTTCCTCACCTTTATGACCAACCTGCTTTACAACACCATCCTCACGGACATGGAGACGGGCTACAAGGTCTTCACCCGCGAGGTCGCCGACAAATTGTCCCTCCGGGCCAAAGGGTGGGGCTTCGATCCTGAAATCACGGCGCAAATTCTGCTGCACAAATATCGCATCTACGAGGTGCCGATCTCGTATACCGGCCGGGAATTTGAAGAAGGCAAGAAAATCTCGTGGAGGGATGGCCTGACCGTGCTGTGGACGCTTGTCCACTATCGCGTGCTTGGCCGTTAGACCGGTTCCGGTGTATAATGAGGACAGACGGGGCTGAGGCTTGTGGCTTTTCATTGGAGGAGCCGGGGTGCATAGACACGAAAATGTGAGTTGTGAATGGTGAGTCGTGATCGAAGGTTGCGACTCTCTTCTCACGGCTCACTGATCTCTATTTT
>JAGPHL010000239.1 GCA_018055515.1 Anaerolineae bacterium | reverse complement strand
TTACCCATTACCCATCACATATTTTACGCAAAGGAGCACACGGATGGCTAAGTATCGCATTGCGCTCATGCCCGGCGATGGCATCGGCAACGATGTCATGGACGCGGCGAAGATGGTGTTGGACAAGATTGCCCTCGATGCGGAGTATCTCCCGGCGGACATTGGGTGGGAGTTCTGGCGGCGTGAAGGTGAGGCCTTGCCGCAGCGCACCATTGACTTGCTCAAGACCTGCACCTGTGCACTGTTCGGGGCCATCACCTCGATGCCCAAGGAAGAGGCCGAAGCCGCGCTCGTCCCCGAATTGCAGGGAAAGGGATTGGTCTACCGCAGCCCCATCGTGCGCCTGCGCCAGACCTTCGACCTATACACCAATCTGCGTCCCTGCAAGGCCTATCCCGGCAATCCCCTCAATTACCGGGATGACATTGACCTGGTGATTTTCCGCGAAAACACGCAGGATCTGTACTCCGGGGTCGAATTCCACCCGCTGCCGGAGGATCTCCGCGCCAAGCTGGAGGAACTCAGCCCGAACATGAAGGCCTTCAAGGGAACCGCCTCCGCAGACATCGCGCTGTCCTGCCGCATTCTGACGCGCGAGGGTTGCCGGCGCATCGTCCGCGCCGCCTTCGAGTACGCGAAGCAATTCGGCTATCCCACCGTCACGCTGGTGGAGAAACCCAATGTCATCCGCGAGACCTCCGGGCTGATGGTGCGTGAGGCGCGCAAGGTGGCGGCGGAGTACCCCGGCATCGAGCTGTGGGAGACGAATGTGGACGCGATGGCCATGTGGCTGGTCAAGAATCCGCAAAACTACGGCGTGATGGTCTCCAGCAACATGTTCGGCGACATCATCTCTGACCTGGCGGCGCAGCTGGTGGGCGGCCTGGGCTTCGCGTCGAGCGGCAACATCGGCGACACCTTCGCCGTCTTCGAGCCGACGCATGGCTCCGCGCCCAAATACGCCGGGCAGTACAAGGTCAATCCCATGGCGATGCTGCTCACGGTGAAGCTGATGCTGGACTGGCTCGGCGAGCCGGATACCGCTAAAGCGCTTGAAACCGCCATTGCGGCCGTCATCGCCGAGGGCGAAGTCCGTACCTATGACATGGGCGGCAAGAGCAGTACGCTGGATGTGGCTCGCGCGGTCGCGGGGAAATTGTAACTGGAAGCTGTTCTTGCGGGATCAAAGGAAAACAAAAGTCGCCATCCTCATCGGATGGCGGCTTTTTTGTTGAAGAACTCAGTGCCCGCAGCTGCTACACGAGCCGCCGCTGCACCCGCTGCAGCCGCCGCCGCTGCCCCCGGCGCTGAACTCACTGCTGCCAGCTGCGCTGCTGCTCCCCATGACCATGAAGCGCGACAGCCCGCGTTTGGCGTGCATCCCGCCGCATTTGG
Organism: Anaerolineae bacterium; assembly: GCA_018055515.1. Lineage (GTDB taxonomy): Bacteria > Chloroflexota > Anaerolineae > B4-G1 > SLSP01 > JAAZNO01. Next base: position 2,336 of record JAGPHL010000239.1, on the reverse strand, counting down.
GGCAGGCGATGGGCATATCGGCGTCCGCCATCGAGCGGCGTGCGTCGAAACGATGCTGACAATCCTGGCATATGTATTCGTAAATCGGCATGGCTCACCTCACGCTATGAATACAACGCATTGTACTGCGTTTGCTTACGCAGTCAAGGGTTGAGAGACGGGGGCATCGAGGGTAAATGCGAGGTGAAGGCATCAAGCCGTAGGGGATGGCCCGACGTCGGATGCTCCAGCCGTCGGCCGGGCGCGGGTCGCCGCCGTTTGATGGGGCCTTTATCCGTCGTTGCGCAGCACGAGCGGCAGGTAAACGTGGTAGGGGGCAAAGCGCAGGATGACCAGCCCACCACCCCCATCGGCGACGCAGGCATGGACGGCTCTGGCAATACTGGAAATCTACCGTTTTTTCTTGGTGGATTTCCACCAGCGGCGCGGTCTTCCTCGACCAGGCCGTGCTTCCTGCTCCCACAGGAGGCGGCTTTTGCAACGGGCGGTCATTTCCCGACGCAGTTCTCGACGGGTACTCCCTGTTCGCCGATGAAGGATCTGCATCTCACCGTGCGATCTCAAATCAGCCGCTAGTGCGCGCAAGGTATAGCATAGATCCGCAGGCGACTCCCATCCGGCAAGGCAAGCCAGCGCCCATCAGGGGACCAGCGCGCATTCCGACTTGGCGGTCGGGCCTGGGCGGGAAGGGCGTAGTAAGAGACCCCGTCCGCAGCCAGGACCCCCGTCTGGCCAGTACCGTCGCCATAGACCAGCTGACTGCCATCGGGCGACCAGGCCAGCGTCAACGGGATGGGCGGCGACGAGGCCAGGTTGCTATAGTCGAAAGCAACCTCGCCAATCTTGAAGAGGGTGACGACCTCATCGGCGGCCCAGTGATAGAGGCCCACGCTCAGGGGATACGGGCCCTGGAGATCGGCAACGACGGCTGTCCACCTCCCCTCCGGGTCGAATACCGGCGCACCCCACGTCAGAAAGGCAATCCGCTCGCCGTCGGGCGACCACTGCGCGGCGACGACGCCGGGTAAGAGAAAAGACGCTTCCGCGCTGACCACGTCCCACAGCCACAACTCCGGCGGTTTTCTGCCCTCGACAGGCTGGCGCAGGAAGAGGACGTGGGTGCTATCAGGAGACCAATCCGCGAAAAAAGTCCAGAAATTTGCCCAGCTCTCGTCCTCGGCGCCGATGCCAGAAAGCCAGTGTACTGTCTCAAAGCCGGGGTATGAGAGAAGATCTCCCTCTTGCGGCGCAAGCAGGCCAATTTGCGGATTGAAGCCGGCGGTGACCACCAGCGCGCTGTGGTTCGGGCTCCAGGCATACTGACTGACGCCCTTAGGCCCCTCGGGGAAGAGCACTTCCCTGGTCTGTTGTGCTAAATCAACCATGAGCAGGTCGCGGCAGCCGCTCCCGCAATTGGTCGCCACGACAAGCCGTTCCGCATCCCACCACCCCTCGATGGCTTTGAAACCTGCTCCGACGTCGGTTTGAGCTTCCTCACCGGGGAAAAGGTCATGCCTGTCTATCCCATCGGCGTTGACGACCATCACGGTTTGCAGCTCGTCTTCGGCGCGCCGCGTGATGAAGGCGAGTCGCGTCCCATCAGGGGACCAAGCGGGGTCGCTGAGCGCCGGGAGCGCCAGGCGGTGAGGACTATCGAAATCCGGCGCGGCGACTACCAGCAGCGCGCCTTCGTGCTCCTCGTCCGGCGCGACATAAGCCAGCGCCTCTCCGGTAGGCGACCAGGCGAAGCGCTTTGTCCGGCCCTCGGAGTCATCAAGCAGAGACAACTCGGCAATCAGACAGGCTGGCATAGGCTGTGCGTCGGGCGTCGGAAAATTCCATCTTGCCGGCGTCGGAGAAGGCGCAAGTGTGGGTGTAGATCTAGGCGTCGGCGTCGGCGGGATGGAGGTTGCAAGGGGCACAACCGTGTCTGTAGGCTGTGCGGTCTCCGTCGGTGTAACGGCGCCCTGGCAAGCGGAGATGACGAGTAAAACGAAAATCCATAGCGCGCCTGCCGGAATTTTAGGCAGCAACTGGCGTTTCATGGTTTATCTCCCTTCTGTGTGATTAGAGATTTCCGTCCACCGGACCGCCCGATGATGCTTCCATCTTATCACATGGGGACGGCTCTGGCAATCCTGGAAATCCACCTTGTTTTCTAGTGGATTTCCACCAGCGGCGCGGTCTTCCTCGACCAGGCCGTGCTTCCAGAGCCAAACGGCGCCCTCGAGGCGCGCGGCGAGCACCCATTTGCGCCAGGCATTCCCCATGTGCGTCGCCACCGTGTGTGCGTTGATTGCCAACGCTGCGGCGATCTGCGTGACAAGCCCCTACGC
>JAGPHL010000238.1 GCA_018055515.1 Anaerolineae bacterium | reverse complement strand
ACCTCGCGCCGGGCGTACAGGAAAGCGGCCCCTTTGGGCGCCAGCATCCATTTGTGCGCATTTCCCGTGTAGAAATCGGCCCCGAGGGCCTCCAGTGCCAGCGGAATCTGCCCTGGCGCGTGCGCCCCATCAATTACAGTGAGGATGCCGTGTTCCCGCGCGCGGCGGATGAGGCCGGCGATAGGGAGAATCAGCGCGGTCGGCGAGGTGATGTGGCTCAGGAAGAGGACTTTCGTCCGTGGGGTGACGCCGCTCCACACGGCCTCGACGACCTGTTCCGGCGAGCTCAGCGGCGTGGGGAGGGGTTGCGTCACGTAGCGCGCCCCGCGTTTCTCGCAGGCGAAGCGCCAGGCGCGCTCGCACGCGCCGTATTCGTGATCGGTCCCCAGCACCTCATCGCCGGCGGCGAGCGGCAGCGACCGCGCCACGATGTTCACGCCCGTCGTGGCATTGGGGATGAAGACGAGATCATCGGCGGCGGCGCCGAGCGCTGCGCCGAGCGCCTGACGGGCTTCGCGCATGAGCGCCGCAAAACGCCGTCCCAAAAATTCGACCGGCTGCCGTTCCAACTCCAGCTGCCATTGCTGATAGGCTTCGAAGACCGGTTGGGGACACGCGCCGAAGGAGCCGTGATTGAGGAAAACGATCTCAGGCCGCAGCAAAAACGCCTTGCGCAGGTCAACGTCCGCTGGCATGATCAAGCGTCCCTCCTCACGCCGGCTCCGCGTCGAAGTAGATCGGATTCGAGATCAAAGCCGGCAGCGGCGGCAGGTCCGGCATGAACTCGCGCAGGATTTCGACCCGCGCGAATCCCGGGGCCGGCATCGTATATGTGCCCTGAAAATCCCCGTCCGTTTCGGCCTTGAGCAGGGGAACGCGGCCTTGCCCCGTGATCACTTGCAGCACGTCGCCCGCTCGCAGGCCGGCGACTTCGATGACGAGGTCGTCGCCATGCGAGAAAGGGACGCTGTCCCCCAGCATGGCTTCCCCGGCGTGCAGATTCAACTCAGGTCCATCGGGCGCGTAGACGATGTAGGCGCGCCCCTGTCGCAGCGCGGCGAGGATGTCCGACGCGCCCGCCGAGGAGGCGTAGACGCAGGTCGTGGGGCCGCCGGGGAAGAGGAAGAGCTGGCTGCGGTGATAATCGCTTCCGCCACACGCGGGGAGCTTCCTTCCGGCGACGAGCAGGCTGTGCCACCATCCGATCGCGCGCAGATTGGCCGGACGCATGGGGCCGTTCCACACCTCGATGCAGTCGAAGGGCAGCGCCTGGGTGTCGAGCAGGAAGGGACAGAGCTCGTCGAAGGGATGCGCGAGGGTGATGAGTGCGCCGCGCGTCCGCGCTGCAGTAAAGCGCGCCGCAACCTCCTCAGGTGTGTTGGCCGCGAAGGGGCCGTCGTAGGGTTGATCCACGCCGGTGAAGGTGGCATGTCCCCGGTAGTGCGTCCATTCGATGCCGGGAATCAACGTCATGCCGGGGATGGAGGGCAAAGCCTCGGCCCGCGCCATTTGATTGTGGTCCGTGAGCGCCAGGAAGTCCAGGCCGTGCCGCAGCGCGTGCTGGGCCAGCTCCGCGACGGTGAGAACGCCATCCGACGCCACCGTGTGCACATGCAGGTCGCCCTTCAGCAAGCGCCGGCGTTTGTCGGTCAGGGTCAGTTCATAGAGCACGCGGACCCCTTCCGGCGCGACTTTGTACGCTCCTAGCAGGATGTGCCATTCACCGGGCAGCAGGCGCGTGGGCCGATAGCCGGGCGTCGCCCAGGTCTCGCTGACCTGGATGCTGATCTTGTCGGAGCCGGAGGCGCCTACTTGCGTTCCATCCGGGGCGATCAGTCCCAGGTCAAGGATGTTGATCTCGCGCCGGGCGGTGAAAACACCTGGCGGCATATCCGCCTCGCGCCGGTCGTAGCGGGCATAGCGATAGGTGAGCGCGAGCGATTCAACATCCGGCGGCATGGAGAAGGGGAGCGTCACATACCGGCCCTCTTGCTCGTGGCTGACGAAATACTCGATGCGGATGCACGTTTCCATGGCGTTTCCTTTGAAAATAGGGATCAGTGAGCCGTGAGTAGAGAGTTGTCGTAGTCACGCCTCACATTTTCATGCCTGTGCGGGAAGCCTCACGTCTGGCAGCCAGCAGGGGGTGATCGCCTTTCATTCCGGCACTGCCGGTGTGATTTCGGCCGGCGCCGTCGGCTTGAAATCAATAAACCACGAGAAAGCAAAACTGATCACCATCAACACTGGCGGGACGATCGTGAGCAAGAAGCGCGCGGCCTCATCGGGGCGCGGGCCGGGGTTCGCGCCGCTTTCGAAGCCGTAGAGGCGTCCCACCAGGAGATAGGCCGCGCTGGTAAACAGGCCGTTGAGGCGGTTCATGAAACCAAGCGCGTTGGAGATGATGCCTTCCCGCCGCAGGCCGTGTTTTTGGGTGTCCTCGTCCATGATTTTCGCGCCGATCAGATCCATGGTGGTGATGACCCCCGCGAAGCCCAGCCCGATGAAGGCCGCGAAGATCACCGCCGTAGACAGGCTCGAGGCAAAATACAGCGGGATGAAGGTGAGCGCGAGCAGCCCCAGCGAACTGCGCCAGACAGGGATCAGCGAGAAGCTCTTCACCAACCATACCCAGAGCGAGACGCCGGCGATCGCTACAACCATCACCGCCGCCAGCAAAAAGGTGGATTGCCCACTGGACAGCCCCAGGGCGTATTGGACGTAGAAGGTGACCGACGCGAGCACCAGCGACATCGCCGCGCTGTAGAAAGCGTTCGCCAATCCGGCAATCCAGAATTTCTTGTTCGTCAGGAGGTCTTTGAGGGCCTTTCCCAGGGCCGGACGCGCCTCGTCGGGTTCCGGTTCCCGCTCCGGACAGGTGAAAGTCATGTACAGGATCACCCCGCCGCCGATGAGGCCGTACAGCAACGCGGTCAGGCCGTAGCCCAAGGCCTCCGTCACCATGGGGGTCAGGGCGATGCTGATGATCATGGCGACGAGCTGAAAGGCCTGGCGCATGGCGTTGGTCTTCGCCCGGGTGGCGTCGTCGCGGAACAGCTCCGGGAATAGCGCGCCATAGTTGGCGTTGATGACGGAATCCAGCGTGCCGGTGAGGATGTAAAAGAGCAGCGCATAGGCGAAGATGGAATCGCCGGAGAGGAAGTCCGGCAGGTTATAGAACGCGATGAAGGTCAGCACCAGCAGCGGCGTACCGATGGCCAGCCAGGGGCGACGGCGTCCCCAGCGGGTGCGCGTGCGGTCCGAGAGATAGCCGTAGATGGGATTATCGAGCGCATCAATGAACGTGTAGATGAACAACATCATTGCCCATTGCTGAGCCGTCACACCGCGATCCAGCACATAGTAGGCGAAGGCGAAAGTCTTGAGCATGTTGACGGGGATAGATGTGCCAAACATGCCGATGGCGTAATTGAAGGAGCTGGCGCGTTTTTCGGACATCAGAGCACCTCCTGGCGGATGTGAAAATGGCTTCCATGACGGGAATGTGTGCCCGATGATTATATACCCTGAGCGGGGGCCTGAAAAGCTTGCAGGTCCTCCTCAGCGAATCGGCGAAAAAGCGAAAAAGCGAGAAAGCGAAAAATCACTTGCGCGGCAAAGGGTGCGCGAACTTTAGGCCGCTCTCAGGCTGCCCCGGAATGAATTCCGGGTCTGCTATGTTCCCAACAACGCGCTTCAGCGCGGTTGGCTCGTGTCAGGCTGGGGATTCCATCCCCAGCC
>JAGPHL010000043.1 GCA_018055515.1 Anaerolineae bacterium | reverse complement strand
TCTGCTCACGGGTTAGAGCTCACATGGCGACTGTTCCGCCGCTGACCCCAAACGCAGATTTCCTGGCAGCTGCTTGTTGCCCTCTGTACATGTGACGCCAGGCTGAACAGTTACCCCCAAGCACGAAACAACGTTTGCATCGCCTTTTCATCCATGATATAATAGGATAGATAGCAGGGTGGAATACAGCACTATGGCCAAAGAGACGCTCCAATTTCTACCGCCCACCCAGGCGCGACAACTTACCGAGCTGGCGGACCGCGCGCGGCTCAGCCTGTCGCGCTTCACGTCCACCAAAGTCGAATTCGATGCTATTGGGCTGCAGTTGCTCGACGAGTGGATTGACCGCCATCTACGACAGTTCCCGGAGCCTTCGCGCGACCTTATCACCGTATGGGGAGCATTTTTGGGGGAGGTCTTCCGCCGCCGTTTCCACGGCGAATGGGCGATAGATAATTCCCAGCGCAAACCGCGACTCGGCGTCATCTGCCCACGGGAACAACGGGGATTGCTGTTTGTGGATGTGATGGATCAGGTCCAGCGTCGCATCAAAAACGACATGCAGGACTCCCTGGCATTCTACTATGCGGAAAAGAGCGTGGAAATCCGCGAAGTGGAAATCTAGCCAATGCCCCCTACGACAAGAAAGCCTCCCGTGAGCACACGGGAGGCTTTTCAATCACCTTGAGCGGCGCCATTGGCTGTTTAATAAGTCACCACGCGCGGCAGCGTTTTAGCCTGCTCCACCCAATCCGCAACCTGCGCGGGAGTGGGCAACCGACGCACCAGCTGGCGCTCCGCGTTGACCTCCGCCAGCTTAGCGCAGAGGTTTTCCGGGTTGCGCTGCGCGAGCTCGGGGACCGTGTCCACGCCAGCAAGCTCCAGCAGGTCAGCATACTCCTCGCCCACGCCCTTGATGCGGAACAGATCCACACGATTGATCCATTTCAAAATCAAATGCGGGGACAAGCCGGTCGCTTCAGCCAGATCCTTGCGACCCTTGGGCGTGGCTCCCATCTCCAGCAGCGATTCCGTTGTTGTCACGCCCGCCGCCTTCAACTTCTCGGCATACACCTCGCCGACACCCTCGATCATCGTCAATTTCGCCATGGAAGTCCTCCTGAAATCTGAAATGAGTTAAAACCAGGGACAAGTTGACCCACGAAGGCTCAGCGCTGCCCCAAATGCATCGGCATGACCACGTGCGTGAAAGCGTCCTCGTCTCCCAACGCCTTAATGACGCCGGGATTCGTGGGGGCATTCACCAATAAAGCCACCTGCGGCGCGTCCAGCGCACTCAGCACGTCAATCAAGAAGCGGACGTTGAAGGCGATTTCCAAACCCTCCCCTTCCACGTTAGCGCTCAGCGCCGTGGAGCCCTCGCCAAATTCGGCTGAGGCCGCCGACACGACGACCTCCCCCGGCCCAATGCGCAGCCGCACGATATTGGCGACATCGCGCGCGAAGATCGCCGCCCGCTTACAGGCCTGGAGCCATTCCTCACGACCGATGACCACCCGCGTGCGATGCCCCGGCGGGATAATGCGGCGATAATCCGGGAACGTCCCATCAATGAGCCGGGAATTGAGGACGGTGTCCTTGAGCTTAAAGACCATCTGGTTATGACGTGCCGTCGTGGAAATCGCCACGGGCTCCTCATGCCCGGTGAGGATGCGCAGCAACTCGCCCAGCGCCCGCGCCGGCACGATGACGCTAAACGGATGCGTCACCGGTTGCAGGAGCGGCACATGGCGCACGGAAAGCCGGAATCCATCGGCAGCGGCGAGCGTCAAGGCGTCGGAGGTGAATTCCATCAGCACCCCCGTGAGCACGGGATGGCTGTCGTCCAGGGAGGCCGCAAAGGTGACCTGTTCCAGCCCCAGCCGCAGGTCGCCGGCCTCTACGGCGATGCCATCGGCGTCCTCGGTCTCGGGTACCAGCGGGAATTCCTCGGCGGAGATCCCCCGGAACGAGGCGGACACAGCATTGCAAGAGAGCGCCAGGGTGAGCCTCTCCGGGTCCATTGCGAGCGTCACCTGATCGGGCGGCAGGGAGGTGACGAGGTCAATGAAGTTGCGCGCTGGCACGGTAATCGCCCCGTCGGTCTCCACCCGCGCGCCGACCCAATGCATGATGCTCAGCTCCAGATTGGTGGCTGCCAGCTTGAGTTGCCCGCCATCGGTGGCCAGTAAGACGTTGCTGAGGATCGGCATCGTCGTGCGCGAGGGAACCGCGCGTCCCACAATACTTAATCCCTTGGACAGGTTCTCCTGAAGGCAAGAGAGTTTCATCTAGGGCCTCCTAACCATTGAATATAGCCTCAGTATACTCTAACCCCTCAGAATTGACAAATGGGCGCTGGATGCGGGATGCTGGATACTGGCCCCAATACCCATCACCCATTACCCCTCACCCCTTCCCACCAGATGGCAACGCCCACGCCGGCGCCGCTGTCCCCGGAAAATGCTGCACCAATCGTCCCGTCTCCACTTCCCAGACCCACACTTCCGGCTGCGGATCGGGCACGCCCATCGGCAGGCGCACCGCCGCCAGCCAGCGACCGTCAGCCGACCAGACCGGGCGGGCGAAACTCGCGCCGCCATCGCCGGGCAACGCCGTGAAACGACCCCCGCTCAGGGAAAACAGCCACGGCTGAGATCCCAGCGCGTCCGCGCCGGAGCTTTCCTCGTGGACGCCGCCTCCATCCCCAAGGGCCGGCATCTCCTCCGGCGGGAAGAAACGCCGGCGCAACAACGCCATCTGCTCGCCGTCGGGACTCCACGCCAGCTCCGAAATCTGCTCCGGCGTCTGCTCATCGGCGGCGAGCGGTTGCAAGAGCGTCATCTCCGAGTTGAGGGTGAGCCTCTGGGGCACAAGCCAAACCGCCGTCCCGGCGGCGTTGATCACGGCCAGGCGGTCGCCGGCAGGGGACCAGGAAGGCGGCGCTTCCAACAACCGCAAGGTCAGGCTGGCCACGCGCGCCCCCGTCGCCGACCAGAGCGTCAGCCCTTCAGCCGTAATCGCGGCCAGCTGGTCGCCGGCGGGATTCCAGACAAGGCGGCTCTCGATCGCCCCCAACGAGCGTGCCGCGCCGTCTGGCAGGGCGAGCACCCACCCCTCACGCTCGCCGCCCGCCTCTTCACTCCACGCCAGATAGGCGCCCGTGGGCGACATCACGGGGTCGCTACACTCGCCGGCACAATCCCACAGCGGATGGAGGCGCTCCCCGTCCCAACGCGCGAGGCTACGTCCAGCGTCGAGCACCACGATGGCTCCCTCAGGCGCCGGCGCGAAGCCGGAGATCCCTTCCAGCAAGGACGTGACCTCGCCCGTACGCACTTCCGCCGTGGCAAGGTTCCAACCCTCATCCGTCCGGGCCATCACATACAGGCGCGGCTCCGAGGGCGTCACTCCCGTCGGAGCTGGCATTTCGGGCCCGCACGCCGCCAGCAGCACCGCCAGTAGGGCAACAAAAAACCGCCGCCTCAGACGTCCCAGACGCCTGTAAGCAGCGGTTCCAACCAGGTCCCCCTCAGATAGCAGCACGGCGCCACCTCCTTCGAAAATAAACACGTGCCCAGGTGCCCACGTGCTCACGTCTCCACGTTTCCACGCGACGAGCCGACAGGACTAACGCCGGCCACGGACGGCGCCGAATCCACCATCTCCGTCGCGGCGGTCGCCAGCGCCAGCAGCAGCCAGAACAACGTCACGGAATGGTGAAAATCCAGGCTGAAGAAATACCGATCGAAGATGCCCGCGCCCAGCCCGCCGACGACCGCGGCGTGCAGCCCGTACCAGAGTGGCTCCAGTCGCGGCAACGCGAGGGCGGCCGCTCGCCTCCGCCAGAAGCGATAGAAGAGCATCGCGCAGATGAGCAGGAAAGCGCCCAACCCCACCAGTCCCATCTGCTCCGCGATCATGAGGTACACATTGGCGACGCCGATGTAGGTATCAATGTCCGGCGAACCGGCAAAGCCCACCCCCAGGAAGGGATAGCGCCCAATGAGGATGAGGGCGTCCTTGTACTCGCCGAAGCGCATTTGCGTGGAGAGGTCCTCGCCGCGCACGCCTTCGATGAAATGCGCCACGAAGCCCTGCGTCCAGGGAAGCAGCAGGACCAACGCCAGGGCGATCGTCAACAGCAACAGCCATTTGCGATAGCGCACGATCCCCAGCAACAACAACGCGCCCGCCACCCCCGCCACCGCACCCCGTGAGACGGTCAATCCCAGACAGAGTCCCAGCACCGCCAGCAGGGACCATAACACCGGGCGCTTGAAAAGCGGTCGAGAGGCAAAGAGCTGCGGCGCCGCCACCAAAATGGCGATGTTGAGCAGGCTCCCCAGGGCGTTGGGATCCACGGACGTGGAGGTGGCCCGCTGCATCAGCTCCGGGTCATCCCGAATGTAGCGCAGCACGCCCGAACCCGTCGGATAGCCGAAGCGTCCCAGTGCCGAAAGCAAACGGATCGCCAGCGCGTCGGGCATGAAGTAGAGGACGATGCCCAGAAGCGCCGCGACGCCCGCCGCCAACAAGAAGGCTCGCAGCAACCGCTCCAGGCGCTCCACATCGCGCACCAGGTTGACCACGACGTAGAAGAGGGCAATACTCAGCAGAATCTCGGCGAAGTGCCGGATGAGATAGCTCGTCAGCGCGCCGTGTGACAGTCCCGCCACAAAAGCGCCCACCGCCAGGAGAATGAAGGCGAAAACAGGCCCGTCCAGCGGGGTGACGCGCCAATCAGGATCGCGGCCCAGGAGGATGGGGACGAGCCACAGTCCCAGAAGCGCCAGCAGCGCCAGGTCGAGGAACGTGGGGGTGAAGCCGACCTTGAAGGGCAGCGAGCCGAAAGGCAACAACGCGATGATGCCGATCACGCCCCAGAAAGCGACCTCGATGTTGCGGAGCATCCACAGGCCCACGCCCAGGACGACCGCGAGCACCACGACCGGCAGCGGGCCAAACTCGCCCAGCAGCCAGCCGGCGGCAACGGCGACCAACGCCGCGGCCGTCAACGTCGCAGCGACGCTCAGCCAGGCGTGCCGCGAGTGGAAGAGCCGCCGCAGCGGCGTCGCCTCGACAAAATCATGCGCATAAGAGCGCCAGTCCTCCATGATCCAGCCCCTCACCAACGATGACGCTCACAAGATAAAGTCCCAAACGACGGCCTGGCCAGGCCGCCGTTTGGGACTCCGCCTTCTACATCAGCCAACACGCATGGACGGGGAAACTGACCAGCACCTCGTCGCCCACCCGCGGCAGGGTGAGATTGCGCGCATTGAACAAATCCGCCGAGATCAACACCCCTTCGCCAATGTCTACGCGCACGCGGATGATCGCTCCCAGGAAGATGAGCGTTTCCACGCGCCCCCGCAGAAGGTTACGCCCTTCGCCCGGCCCCAGCCAGAACTCCTCAGGCCGGATCGCCAGCCGCGGCGCATCGCTGATGGGACGATCCACGCTGTGCTCAAAGCGGATGGGCTGTCCTCCCAGGGTGCAGGTACCCGCCACCCGGTCCAGGTTGGCGATGGGCAGCAGATTGAGCTGTCCCACAAAGGACGCCACAAACTCCGTGGTAGGATAATTGTAAATCTCATAGGGCGTTCCCACCTGCTCCATGTGGCCACCGCTCATCACCACGACCCGGTCGGAAAGGGAAAGCGCCTCCTCCTGATCGTGCGTCACATAGACCGTCGTGATCCCCAAGGTTTGCTGGATGCGGCGGATTTCAAGGCGCAATTCCACCCGAATTTTGGCATCCAGCGCGGAAAGCGGCTCATCGAGCAGGAGCACGCGCGGTTGAATCGCCAGCGCCCGCGCGAGCGCCACCCGTTGCTGCTGTCCCCCCGACATCTGATAGGGATACCGGCGGGCGAAATCCTCCAGGTGAATCAGCGTCAGCATCTCATCCACGCGCCGTTGAATTTCCGCCGCCGAATGCTTGCGCACCTGCAGGCCGAAACCGATGTTTTGTTCCACGGTCATATTGGGGAAAAGGGCATACGCCTGGAAGACCATCCCCACATTCCGCTGATTCGGCGGTTGATAGGTGATGTCCAGGCCATCGAGCGTGATCGTGCCCGCCGTGGGGATCTCGAAGCCAGCGATCATACGCAGCGTCGTCGTCTTCCCGCAGCCGCTGGGTCCCAGAAACGAGACAAACTCGCCCTTTTGAACGTCCAGGTTGAAGCCGGTCACGGCCGCCGTCGTACCGAAAGTCTTGGAAAGATTGGACAGGGTTAGAAAACTCATCGTTCGTTATCCATCGCAGATTAGCGTGCGCCCGCCAGTTGCCCTTCAGCGTGCCCACGATTGAAAAGTTGAATCAGGCCCATAAAGGCCCAGGTCAACAAGAAACTGATAATCGCCAGCGAAGCGGACTCGTACGTCCTGTTTTGCCCTACCAGCGACATGTACGGGCCAAAGGCCTTGATCCCCACGATGAAGCTGGCCAGCGTGTACTCGCCGATGACGGTCGCCAGCGTGAGGAAGGCCCCACTGAGGATGGCGACGCGCAAGTTCGGGAACACCACCCGGAAGAGGATGGTGCCCCAGCCGGCCCCCAGGCTTTGTGCCGCCTCAGTCAGCGTGCGCACGTCAATGGCGGCCAGGCCCGTGTCCACGGCGCGATAGGTGTACGGCAGCGCCAGCACCACGTAACCCGCCACCAGCAGTGCGTTGGTTCCCGTGAAGGTGTTCGTCAGGTGAAATGGCGGCCCGCTGAAAACCCGAATCAGGCCAAAGACCAGCACAATGGCCGGCACGACGAAGGGCAGCATGGAGATGAACTCCGCCATCGGACGCAGGCGCGGCAGGCGCAGGCGAATCCAATACGCGGTCGGCACCACCAGCAGAATACTCACCACGATGGCGAAAAAGGCCATTTGCAATGAGAACGTGAACGTTCGCCAGAACTCCGGATCTTTGAAGATGCGCTCGTAGGCCAGAAAGGTCAATTCACCTTTTTTGGCGCGCAGCGAGAAGTCGAAAGTGGCAATCAACGGCACGATGAAATACAGCGCGCCGAGCACGACCCACAACCAGGCCCACAATCGGCCCACGCGCGCGTGGGATGATCTCGCTTTCATTGTCGCAACCACCTTTCACTGCGCCGCCGCAGGGAGAAATAGATCAGCATCGCCAGCGCCATGACGATCACCATGCCCACGGCCAGCGCGTAGCCCAGGCCGGGATTGTAGAGGATGTCGCCCTTGATCTGCGAGCCGATGACGATGGTGACCAGGTTGATGAAACCGCCGGTCAACGAGAGGGCCGTTGCATAAGCGCCGAAGGCATTGCCGAAAAGCAGGATCATCGAACCCAGAATCGAAGGCAGCAGGATGGGAAGAGCCACCCGTCCCCAATACTGAAAGGTCGAAGCCCCCAGATTCTCCGCCGCCTCTCGCCACTCCCGCTTGAGACCGTCCAGCGCCGGCGTGATGACCAGCACCATCAGCGGAAACTGGAAGTAAAGGTAGGTGAGGCTCAGCCCCCAGAAAGAGTACAGGCTGAAGCCCTGATCGTAGAGATCGAGCCCCAGGACGGTTTTCAAAAACACCGTCACCATGCCGGTGCGGCCCAGCGTAGCGATGAAGGCGAACGCCAACGGCACCCCCGCGAAGTTCGCAGCCACGCCGGAGAACGTGGACAAGATCGTGCGGACCCAATTCGGGAGGCCGCCTACTGTCACCGCATAAGCCATCATGAAGCCCAGCAATCCCCCGACCAGCGCCGTAACCGCGCTGATGCGAATGGTCACCCAATACGCGTTGAGAATTGCGGGCGTGAACAGGTCCGCGAAATTCTTCAAGGTGAAGGCGCCCGCAGAGTCACGGAAGGCCCCGATCAACAGATACGCCGAGGGAAGCACGATGAAGAGAAATGCAAAGAGGAAGAAAGGCACGACGCCCAACCAGTCGCGCCAGGGAGCTGGAGCGGGACGCGCCTCCGGCGCGTCCCGCTGCTCATTGACATGTGCCGAAATCGGCTTACTTGACATCGGCGCCCACGACGTCCATCCACTTCTCGGCGATCACCGCTTTCGCAGCGTTGATCTGCTCGATCGTGGGGAACACGGCCTTAGCATACGCCTCCGCAGGCGGCAGCTTCGCCGCGATCTCATCAGGGATGGCATTGCGAGCCGCCAGGTCATTGTAGCGGATGGGATGGCAACCACCCTTGAGCCAGAGCAGCTGTCCCTCATCCGAATAGAGGAATTCCATCCACAGCTTGGCGGCGTTGGGATGCGGCGCATACGCCGAAATCGCCTGGATGTACACACCCGCGATCACGCCGGTCTTGGGGATCACGACCTCGATTTCAGGGTTGCCGGCCAACGCCTCTTTGTCGGCGAGCGCGTTGTAGTCCCACCGCATGATCACGGGGGTCTCGCCCTTGGCGACAGTGGACTGCTTGGCGATCACCGGCACAAAATTGCCCACCTCATTGAGCTTCTTGAAGAACTCCAGGCCGGGCTCCACATTGTCCAGCGTGCCACCGTTGGCGAGCGCCGCCGCGTAGACGCTCATCTGCGCCTGGGCCGAGGCACGGGGATCGCCGGAAAGCGCCACCTGACCCTTGTATTCGGGCTTGAGAAGATCGGCCCAGTCCTGCGGCACGTTCTGGACAACGTCCTTGTTCACCTCGAAGGCGAGCACGCCGTAGTAGTCGCCGTACCAATAACCATCCGGATCCTTGGCATCGGCGGGAATCGTGTCCCAGGTAGCAACCTTGTAGGGCATGACCAGTCCCTCTGCAATCAGCTGCGGACCAAAACCAACGCCAACGTCAATCACATCGGGCGCTTGCGGCCCCTTGTTGTTTTTGTTGGCCTTGATGGCTTCGATCTCATCCGCTGAACCAGCATCAGGATTGAGTTCGTTCACCTCGATACCATACTTGGACTTGAAGGTCTCGATGACCTCGCCATAGTTGCACCAGTCATGGGGCAGGGCAATGGTGGTGAGCATGCCTTCTTTCTTGGCGGCAGCCACCAAATCATCGTCGGCGCTGACTCCCCCTTCCTGACCTGAGGTACAAGACATCAACAACATCGTCACAAGAATCACCAGGGAAACCAGACGGAACGACAACTTTCGAGTGCGCATAGATTTCTCCTCCGTGAGATAAAAGATCAACAGCCAGAAGCGGACACTTCTGTACCAAAATTATACTGCCAGTTCTGGACTTGTAAAGATGCATCTCGGCCACGTTAAAATCCAGGTTTAAAACCGGGGAGCGTCTACCCGGGCTATAACCAATCTGCAGTTTTCCATTTGGTTTGACTTGCAAAATTAACGGGTTTGTGGTATGGTAGACATGTGGTCCAATGGCCTTCTCAATTCACGGCAAGGGGGTTGAGCGATGTTAACCATTTTGAAAATCTTCGAAGAGCACGGTAAGACCATCCGCCTTCTGCTTGGCGTTCTCATCGGCCTGATTCTGGGCTTCATCATTGCCTGGGGCATCTGGCCCGTGCAATGGAAAGACGCCACCCCGGGACATCTGCATCCTGTCTATCAAGGTTACTATATCAATGCCGTTGCCCAGGAATATCAGCAGACCGGACGCCTGGACGTCGCCAAACACAAGTTAGGGCTCGACCTCGACGAGAAGGCCAATCCCTGGCTCAAAGAACCCCAGACCCTGGAAGAAGGCTTCGCCCAGGCGCTGGCGCAGACTGAATCACGGGAAATGGTCATTGCCCTGGGCCGGCTGGCCCAGGACCTGCAGGTGAATTTCCGCCCCGACGTGACCGCGCCAGAAGCCACCACCACGCCGGAAGCCGAAACTCCCCCCTCCCGCAGCTTTCTCGGCAATTTGCTCCGGGTTCTCGGCTACCTGATCATCGCGCTGGCCGTAGCAGCGCTGCTCTACCTCCTGTACAGCCGATGGGTGGAAAAGCGCCGTGCAGCGGGACAGCCCGAAGAAGCCGGGCTCGCCGGCGCTTACGGGCGCCCGATGGAAGAAGCCGTCGTCGAGGGAGAGGCCGCGCCCGCCCTGCGCACTGTGAGCGCCACCTACCGCGAGGGCGATGACTTCTTCAACCCCTCTTTCAGTATCGAAGATGGCACCGAGTTTCTCGGTGAGTGCGGTGTGGACATCTCGTATGCCATCGGCTCAGGCGATCACAAAAAAGTGACCGCGCTGGAAATCTGGCTGTTCGACAAAAGCGACATCAAGACGGTGACCACGGTGCTGGCCAGCGAGTACGCCTTCCGGGATCCCACGTTACGTGCGGAACTTGCCGCCAAGGTTGCCAGCGGCGGAGAGCTGCGGCAGATGCTGCCCAACGACGAGGTGGTGCTGGAGACCACGGCCCTGCGCGTGCGCGCCACGGTCAAGGATGTGGTCTACGCCGTCAGCGACGATCTGCCCGAACACAGCTACTTCAAAGAGGCCAACGTCGAGCTCCGCGCCTATCGCCGCTAAAGGCCGCTTCCAGCAATCCAAACGCCCGCGACCCCCTGACGGGATCGCGGGCGTTTTCTCGTGCCTCAGAGCCGCCGCAGCCGCTTACGGCTCAAGTCCAATCACCTGCGCCCCGGGCGGCGGCACGAATCCCGGCCCGAAGCGATACCGCGCGGGCCAGGGGACGAAATGACTCACGAAGCGGTCGTGGGTCAACACCTCGCCCGCAGCGCTCCGCACCACGCGCTCCAACACCGCCGTCAGCCCATCGTGCGAGCTTTCCACCGCCACGGAAGTTCCCGCAGCGAGCGAGGGATCGTAAGTGTAAATCGGCGGGCCGGGCGGCTCGGGCGCACTCGTGGTCGGTCCGATTTTCTCGACCTGACGCCCCGTGGACGTGCTGTAGAAGAGAAAACGCAAACGCGCTCGCGCCGCATCCACTTCGGTGTGAATCAACAGATGGTAAGGGGTGTCGTTCACAAAACGGAAATCCACCAGCGGCGAATAAATGGTCGCATCAAAGCCGGGTCCGTAGCCCCCCACCTCGTAATACCCCACGCGATAGGCATGAGCCCAGCGTTCGATGATGGGGTATCCGGCAAAAAACGCCGCCCGAAAAGCCGTGGTCGCCACCTGGCAAATGCCGCCGCCGATACCCAGCACCGTCTGATCCCCCACAATCACGTAGGACTCGTCATAGCCCTCGGCCGGCGTCACCTCACCCAGGAAATGATTGAAGGAAAAGGTCTCCCCCGGCGCGACGAGGACTCCATCAAATTTGGAGGCGCCGATGCGGATGTTGTGATCGCGGGTGGAGGAGGACCCGATGAAGTAGGATTCCCCCACAGCAATCAATTCCGTGATGCCCAACTCCTCCGCCGTCGTGGCGCTGGAATAACGCGGCGGCACGGCCTCCAGCACTAACGGCACGAAGTGTTGTCCCGCTTGCAAGAATTCACCGATCTGGACGATCGTCGCATCCACATTCAAGGCGCGCCCCTCGCTGCTGGGAGCGATCACCTGCAGCTGCCGGTTGGTGGCGTCGAAACGATACCGCGCGTTCACCGGCTCCCGTTGCAGCGCCGACGCCAGCGGCTCGAGGTATTGCCGCAACGCCTCCGCGTCCAGCCCCACCGTCACCTGCCCCTCGACGTCCTGGATCTGCAACATCGTCGCCAGCACCTCCGGCGCCAGCGTCCAGGGACCGGGATCGCCTTCCAGAGGATCGGGGACGAGCAATTGGAGCGGCTCCTTCAACATACGTCGCGCCAGCTCCAAGGCCTGCGCCGCCTGCGCATCGCTCACTTGAGGCGCCAACGGCTCGATCACCAGCGCCAGTTCAACGACGTCCGGCAGGCGCAAGTGCGGTTCCAAGAGGGCCAACGTCGCCGAAATGTCCACCCGCTGCCCCATGGCCGAAGGCTCCCAACGCACTTCGGCGCCTTGAAGGTAAACCCGCGCATCCTGAGGCGCCTTGTCGAGCTGCCCCGCCAGCGCCTGGAGGTGCGCCGCCGCGCGGTTGCGATCCCATACCAACACCGGCGCGACCGCGTGCGGCTTCTGCAGGGCGTCCCAGCGCTCACGCCCCAGCGCCAGCAACGCGGTTTCCGCATGTCCGATTTCGTAGGCGCGGGCGAGCGTCGCCGCCATGTCCACGCTCACGCCAAGGTCAGCGGCGGAGTAAATCCAACGCTGTCCGTTGGGGTCGAACAGCACAAAACGCGGCACATCCAGCCCCACCTCGCGCAGGATCTCCGGTTGGGCCTCGTCCAACGTCAGGCCGCCCAACGGCATCCGCCAGAGCCACACCCCCGGCAGGATGCGGTCGTCCAGCAGGGGGCCTATCAGCCAATACGCCCCGCCGACCGCGCCCAACAGCACGATCAACACCGCCAGGGCAAATCCCGCATGACGCATCGCTCACCTCATGGCTTCCAGCATCGGCGCTCTCTCCTCACGCCGATCAGATGAACAAAACTGACGCAAGACTCCTCATGCTGACCCCACAGCCCTTCATTCCCACTCGATGGTCGCCGGCGGCTTGCTGCTGATGTCATACACCACCCGATTGACGCCGGGCACCTCGTTGACGATGCGATTCGAGACGCGCGCCAGCAGTTCATAGGGCAGATGCGCCCAGTCTGCCGTCATGAAATCCTGCGTAGTGACGGCGCGCAGCGCGATGACGTCCGCATAGGTGCGAAAATCCCCCATCACCCCCACGCTCTGCACCGGCAACAGGACCGCAAAAGCTTGCGCCGTCTGGCGATAATAGCCGGCGGCGCGCAGCTCGGCCAGGAAGATCGCGTCCGCGGCCTGCAGCAGCTTGACCCGCTCAGGGGTCACCTCGCCTAAAATGCGCACGGCCAGCCCCGGGCCGGGGAAGGGATGACGCCAGAGCAACTCCTCAGGCAGCCCCAAGGCCAGCCCCACCTCGCGGACCTCGTCTTTGAAGAGCTCGCGCAGCGGCTCGACCAGCGCCAGCGCCATCTGCTCAGGCAGGCCGCCCACGTTGTGATGGCTCTTGATGCGCCGCGCGGCAGGTCCCCCGGCGCTCTCGATGACATCGGGGTAGATCGTGCCCTGCGCCAGAAAGCGCACCCCCGACAACCGCCGCGCCTCGGACTCGAAAACACGGATGAACTGCTCGCCGATGATGCGCCGCTTTTGCTCCGGCTCGGTGACCCCGGCAAGCGCCGTGAAGAACCGCTCCGCCGCGTCCACCACGATCAGCCGCATCCCCAACGTCTGCCGGAAGGTCGCCTCGACCTGCGCCGCCTCATTCTGGCGCAACAGCCCCGTATCCACAAAAATGCACGTGAGGCGCTCGCCGACTGCGCGATGGACGAGCGTCGCGGCGACCGCGCTATCCACGCCGCCGCTCAGGCCGCACACCACGCCGCCGTCTCCGACCTGCTGCCGGATGCGCGCCGTCGTCGCCGTGACAAAGGCGTCGGGCGTCCAATCGCCCGCGCAACCGCAGATGTCGAAAAGGAAGCGCCGCAATACCTCGCCTCCCAACGGCGTGTGCGCCACTTCAGGGTGGAACTGTAACCCGAAGAGTCGCCGCCGGTCATCCGCCATCGCTGCCACAACGCCGCCCTGACTCCGCGCAAGTTCCGTGAAACCGGCAGGCATGGTCGCCACCTGATCGCCGTGGCTCATCCACACCTGCAACGTCGGCGGCAGCCCCGCCAGGAGCGGATGCTGCGGCTGCCGGACGGCAACCTCTGTCGCGCCGTACTCACGCGACACGCCGGGGCGCACTTCCCCGCCGAGGGCGCGCGTCAACAGCTGCATCCCGTAGCAAATTCCCAAAACCGGCACTCCCAACGCCAGCACGGCCTCCGCCAGGCCCGGCGCCGCCGCCTCATAGACGCTGTTCGGCCCGCCAGAAAGGATGATGCCGATCGGATCGAGGGCGGCGAGGCGCTCCGGCGCCACGTCCCACGGCAGAATCTCCGCGTACACCCGCAGCTCGCGCACCCGCCGCGCAATCAGCCGGGTGTACTGCGAGCCATAATCCAGAATGACGAGGGTTTCACGGGCCGTCACGGCTCACTCCGCGAAGACGATCGTGCCGTCATCGTGCAACGCCTCGATGATGACGAGGGACTCAATGGGCACGTCCAGGTAGCTGAGCAGCTCCCGTCCCCCCTCGAAGCGCTTCTCGACCAGCGTGCCGATGCCGATGAGCACCGCGCCCGCGTCCTTCACCAACCGCGCGAGTGCGTCAATCGTCTGCCCCGTCGCCAGAAAGTCATCAATGATCAGCACCCGATCGGAGGGGAAGAGAAACTCCGACGACACCATCAACGACACTTCACCGCCCTTGGTGTGCGAGGGGGCAAATTCCACGAAGGCGGGCTCCTTCATCGTGACCGGCTTGTGCTTGCGGGCAAACACCAGCGGCAGCCCCATGGCGTAAGCCGTCGTCAGCGCGGGGATGATGCCGGAAACCTCGGCCGTGAGGACGCGAGTCGGTTCGTAAGCCCCAAAGCGGCGCGCGAATTCCGCCCCGGCCTCCAACATGATCGTGGCGTCAACCTGATGATTGATGACGCTATCAATCTTGAGGATGCCCTTCCCCAAATACACTCCCTCACGGCGGATTAATTCTTGCAATGATTTCATGTTTGGCTCCTTAGGCGCTGCCCACTTCGCAGCACCTGGCTAGAAAACGGCCTCATAGACTGACATTTTACCACAAAGCATAGCAGACTCCACTGTATGCAGGCGAGAGCAGATGCCTGCCTGTTGATGTGAGTTGTGAGTCGTAAACGGAGGCTACGACGACTCTCACCTCACGGCTCACGGATTTCTATTCTCGAAAGTCGCAAATCATAGTAGAATAGATTCAGGAGGTGCACTTATGACACAATTGCAACAACCACAACACGAAGTGACAGAACCCTCACCCTTGCTGGATGCTCAGGGCAATCTCACAGCCATCGGCTGGGCGCGGCGGCCCCTCTGGGATTGCAACCTGGAGGCGGCGCGCTTCTATCCGCCGGTGACGCGCCCCTTCCAGCATTTTCGCATCAAACGCTGGGACTATTACGGCGTGATGACCCCCTCACACTTCTACTCCTTCACGTTAGCGGATTTGGGCTACGCGGGACAGGTCTTCGCCTACGTCATAGATTTCGCGGCGCGCTCCCATCACGAGGAAACGCTGACCCTTCCGCTCGTGAGTCACATCACCCTGCCCCGCAACAGCACGGAAGGCGTGAGCCGCTATGAGGGGAAAGGGGTGCGCATGGCGTTCCAGGCGGAAGCGACGGGACGCCGGCTGTCGGTCAGCTGGCCGGGCTTTGGCGGCAGCGGCCTCGCCGCCGAGGTGTTCCTGCACCTGGCGCCAGAGCACGAGTCGCTGGTCATCACCATCCCCATCGGGAAGAAACGCTTCTACTACAACCGCAAAATCAACTGCCTTCCCGCCGAGGGCTGGATCGAGGCGGGCGGACAGCGACAGGAGGTGCGCCCGGACGTGCACCTGGGCAATCTCGATTGGGGCCGCGGCGTGTGGGAGTACCGCTCGTTTTGGGTGTGGGCCAGCGCGTCGGGATTCCTGCCTGACGGACGCCGTATCGGCCTGAACCTGGGATTTGGCTTCGGCGACACGTCCGCCGCCACGGAGAACGCGGTCATCCTCGAAGGGCGCATCCACAAACTTGGAGCAGTGCACTTCACGTATGATTCGCACGACTTCATGCGCCCCTGGCACATGGTCGCGCCCGATGGCCGCCTGGACTTGACTTTCACCCCCTTCTACGACCGTACCGCCGCGACGAATCTGCTCGTCATCACCAGCGAGGTGCACCAGATGTTCGGACATTACAGCGGCACCGCAGTCACCGATGACGGCGAGACGTTGAAGCTGGACGGCTTGTTGGGCTTTGCTGAAGAACATCACGCCAAATGGTAACCCTGGCGGAGGCCTTCTATGTCAACATGGAGACGATTCTCGATCACCCTGCAGCGCTTTTCCACGGGTCGCGGCGTTCTGATCGCCGGCGTGATTTTTGTGCTGTTCACGGCGTTGACGCTGCCCGGGCAGACCGCAGAGGCCGAGCGCATGGCCCAAGGCGCCGGCGTCCCCGACACCTCGCTGTGGTACACGCCGGCCGACCTCACCGCCATGGCAGAAAGCTATGGCCCGGCAGGACGGCAGGCCTATCTGCAAGCGCGCTGGACCTTCGATTTGATCTTCCCGCTGGCCTACACGGCGTTCCTCGTCACGGCAATCGGCTGGCTCGCGCGCCGCATCTCGGGGCCTTCGGACCGCTGGCAGATGGCGAATCTGCTCCCCGTGCTGGGTATGGCGCTGGACTATCTGGAGAACATCGCCGCCTCGATCGTGATGGCGCGCTATCCCGCGCCCAGTCCGGTGGCCGTCCACCTCGCGCCGATCTTCACCCTGTTGAAATGGGTCTGCGCCGGGGGGAGCTCCGTGCTCCTGCTGGGACTCGCGCTCGCCGCCCTCTGGCACCGACTTCACAGCCGCACCCCAGTCTGAAAACGCGAGAGAGGAAAGCCATCACTGGCTCGCCAAAAGAAAACGGCCCGGCGTGTTGCCGGGCCGTTTGAATTCCCAGAGTGGCGAGGACTAGATTCGAACTAGCGACCAAGGGCTTATGAGTCCCCTGCTCTACCGCTGAGCTACCTCGCCGCCACAAGAAAAGTAGCGGGGGACGGATTCGAACCGCCGACCTTCGGGTTATGAGCCCGACGAGCTGCCACTGCTCCACCCCGCATCACTGGCTACATTATACACAGCCCTGCGAATTAGTCAAGTCACGCGCGAGAG
>JAGPHL010000237.1 GCA_018055515.1 Anaerolineae bacterium | reverse complement strand
ACGTAGTTCTGCACCTTCACGTTATCCCCGATCTTGACCCCGAAATCCACATAAACGCCCTTGCCGAAGATGCAGTTACGCCCGATCTGCGCGTCGGGGCGGATCTGGCACTGATGCCAGATCGCCGTGCCCGCGCCAATCTGCGCGCTCTCGGCGACTTCGGCGGTAGGATGAATCCGCACGTGTTCCCGCGTCATTTGCTTTCCTCCTGTAGCAATCCCCGAATCCGCGCCGCCACCATCTCGATCGCCACCTCATTGAAACCGCCTTCTGGAATGATGACATCGGCGTAGCGCTTGCTCGGCTCAACGAATTCCAGATGCATGGGGCGCACCGTACGCAGATACTGGTCAATCACCGATTGGACAGTGCGTCCGCGCTCCTCCACATCGCGCTGCAGGCGGCGAATCAGGCGGATGTCGGCGTCGGTGTCCACAAAGAGCTTGACGTCGAACAGCCGGCGCAACGCCGGCTCGGCGAAAATGAGGATGCCTTCGGCTAACACAATCCGCGCCGGTTCGACGTGACGGGTCTGCTGCGTGCGGGTGTGCAGGGTGAAATCGTAGACGGGAATCTCCACCGCCCGCCCTTCCCGCAGCTGCAACAGATGCTCGACCATCAACTCCGTTTCCAGCGAATCCGGGTGGTCGAAATTGACTTTTTGACGTTCTTCATGGGGCAAGTGACTGAGATCGCGATAATAAGCGTCGTGGGGGATGTAGGCGATGTGTTCCGTCCCCACGCGCTCCAGAATCCGATTAGCCACGGTAGTCTTGCCCGATCCTGTGCCTCCCGCAACCCCGATGATCAATGGCCGCATGACTCCCTCCCATGTTAGAGTTGGGTTCTTCTCTATTATACCTTGCTTTTAGCCGGCGTGCAGCTCGCTGCTACAAGGCCGGATAGATCAAGGGAGCGCTCCAGGCGCCGATGAAGCCGACCGTGCCCAATCCCAGCACCCACCAATCCAGGCGCCGCATCTGCAGCTTCCGCCAGGTCGTGCGCGGCCCCGGATAATCCAGTCCGCGCGCCGCCAGCGCCAGCGCCAGCTGATCGCTCAACCGCAACGCGCCAATGACGATGGCAATCAGCACGGGGAGATAGTCCCGCGCGCGGCGGATGAAATTTCCCTCGGCGACCCATCCCCGCGACGCCTGCGCCTCGTGCACGGTCGTTGCCAGACCTCCAATCGCGGGCAGGAAACGCAGCGTCAGGCTCACGGTGAGCCCCCAGGTGTAAGGCAATCCCAGCCGCACAAAAGCCTGCACCAGGGCGCGCTGATCGGTGGTGAACAGCAGCCCGCCCGTGAGAAAGGCCATCGCCAGGATGCGCAACGCCAGCAGCGCCCCGCTGTTCAGGCCCCCCACGGTCAACGTCAGCGGCCCGACCTGCGCCAGGATTTTCCCCGACGGCGTGAAAAAGGGCTGCAACAGGAGCATCAGCAGTACCAATGGGCGCATTTGATGCCAGAGCCACCCCAGCGAGTGCCCGGTGATGCCTGCCAGCCGCAGGATGAGCAGCAGCAGCGTCACATAGAGCGCTTGCGTGAGAGGATGCGTCCACCGAAACGCCAGCGCCACGCCGAGCAGGAGCAACCACAACTTCACGCGAGGATCGCAACGGTGCAGCCAGGAGCGCCCCGGCACGTACAGATCGAGCGAGAAGCTCACCTCGTCGCCTCCCGCGAGAAGCGCGGCAAAACTTCGGCGGGCGCGCCGTCGGCGGTGATACGTCCCTCGTGCAGCGCGATGACGCGATCGGCCGCCGCGGCCAGCGCCAGCTCATGCGTGACGAGGATCAGCGTCGTCCCGGCGGCGCGACGTTCCGCCAGCCAGCTGAGGAGCTGTTGCCGTCCCCGCCCGTCGAGGCCGGCGGTCGGCTCATCGAGGATGAGGATGGGGGGATCGAGAGCGGCAAGCGTGGCCAGCGTCACCGCGCGCTGCCAGCCGTACCCCAGAATGGCGGGGGGACGGGGCGCCACCTCCTGCAAGCCGAAATGTTCCAGCGCCCGCTCGACGCGCGCCTCGGCGTCCGGGAATCCCAGCCGGCGGGGACCGTAGGCCAGCTCCTCGCGCACCGTCGCCGCGAAAAGCTGCTGCTCCGGGCGCTGAAAGAGAAATCCCACCTCACGCGCCAGCTGCCCCGTGGAGCGGGAGGCGCCATCCTGCCCCATGACGTAAACGGCGCCCATCGTGGGCCGCAACAGGCCGTTGAAATGGCGCACGAGGGTCGTTTTGCCGGCGCCATTGGGGCCTATCAGCGCCACACACTGTCCGCGAGGGATCTTGAGGTCGAGCCCGTGGAGCACTGCCGGCCCGTTGGGATATCGGAAGCGGAGATTGCGGACTTCGAGGGCCGTCTCTGCGCCGATGCGGCTGCGGGTATGGCGCAACTTTTCCCACGCTTCGGCGGGACACAGAATCCCCGCCGCGCTGAGGCGTTGTGTCTGGCCGGCGAACTCGGCCGCAGGGGCCGGGGCAGTCAGCGTGCCCCCTTCCAGCAGTGAAACGTCCTGCGACGCCGCGACCTCGGCGAAATCCGGCGTGGTGAAAAGCAAGGTCGCGCCTTCCTCGCGGAGCGACTCCAGCGCCGCGAGCACTTCCGCCTGCCCCTCGGGGTCCAATCCTTGCAGCGGTTCATCGAGGAGTAACACCCGCGGGCGCATTGCCCACACCGCCGCGAGCGCCAGACGCTTTTGCTGCCCGCCGGAGAGTTGCCAGGGGGCGCGATGACGTTGATCGAGCAAGCCAAAGCGGCGCAGGGCCAGCATCACCTGCGGGCCGATGGCTTCCGGCGCGACGCCCAGCGCTTCCAGCCCCCAGGCCACCTCATCCTCAGCCGTGGTGTTGAAGAGTTGCACGGCCGCATCCTGGAACAGCAGCCCCACCAGACGCGGCGAAGGCGGCGCAGCGAGGACGTCATGATCGGCAAGGTGCAGCGCGCCGCGCGCCTCCCCATCGGTGTGACGGGGCGCCAATCCGGCCAGCACATAACACAGCGTGCTTTTGCCGCTGCCGTTGCCGCCGGCGACCGTCAGCGCGGTCCCGGCTTCAACCCGCAGATGGAGATGCTGCCACACGGGCTCCGGGGTGGTCGCATTGTCATAAGCGGGATAGCGGAAGCTCAGGTCCTGGGCCAGGATTGCCGGCGCAAGGGCAGCCATCAGCGCCTTTCCTGCTCCCGATAGCGGGTGATGGGGGGATAAGCGCGTTTCACCGCCAGGTACAGGGAAACGCCGAGCGCCCCGCCAACCAGGCCCTGCAGCGTGTTGGGTAACACCTCAGAGAGCGCCGCCGCCGTGCCGTAAAAGATGACTTCGGCGAGGAAATATCCGGCCACCACAACCGCGCCGCCGGCAATGACCGCCAGGATGGCTTTCGTCGTGCTCAGGCGCCGTTGCATAAGCCATCCCATGAGCCATCCCTGCAGGCCATGGACGAGGAACGAGATCGCCGCGAACTGCGGATACCCGCCATAGAGATCGGCCAGACCCGTTCCTAGCGCCCCGGCGACCGCGCCCACCCACGGGCCGAAAGCGACCGCGCTAAAGGCAATTGCGGCATCGCCAAAATGCAGGTATCCGCCGGCGGCGGTCGGCAGGCGCACCACCACCGTCAAGACAAAGACCAGGGCAGCCATCAAGGCAGTCAGCGTCAAGCGTCGCGTGGACATGACGAACTCCTTCCGGGACGCCAGAGTTGCATCGCGTCTGACGCCCATTGCGCTGTCGCGCATCATAGCATAGCTGAAGTTTCTGGCAAGAGAGGGCAGTCTT
>JAGPHL010000042.1:5986-16810 GCA_018055515.1 Anaerolineae bacterium | reverse complement strand
CAGCGGGGCGGCAAATGAGGTGCAGACGCTGAGCGTCAGCGCGCAGTCCTCGAATCCGGCGCTGATCCCCACCCCGACCGTCACCTACGTCAGCCCGCAGACCGGCGGCACGCTGCGCTTCACGCCGGTCGCCGATCAGTGGGGCAGCGCGACGATCACCGTCACCGTCAGCGATGGGGTTGCGACCACGGCGCGCGCCTTCCTGGTCACCGTCAATGCGGTGAACGACGCGCCGACGCTGGACAGCATCGCCGCCCGCACGGTGGACGAGGACGCGCCGCAGCAAACGGTGGCCCTGACCGGCATCGGCAGCGGAGCGGCCAATGAAATCCAGACGATCGTGATGACGGCTCAGTCATCGAACGAGCTGCTGATTCCCACACCCAGCGTCACCTACGTCAGCCCGCAGACGAGCGGCACGCTGCGCTTCACGCCGGTCGCCAACGGGTGGGGCAGCGCCACGATCAGCCTCACCGTCAGCGACGGCGTCTCGACGACGGTGCGCGCCTTCGTGGTCACCGTGACCTCGGTTGACGATCCGCCAACGCTCGATCCCATCAGTGACGTCACGGTAGCGGAGGATTGCGGCACGCAGACCGTGATCCTGACCGGCGTGAGCAATGGCGCGCCTAACGAAGATGATGGATTCGGGATTCGGGCCTGGTCCTCAAGAACGGGCATCATCCCCAATCCCACCATCATTTACACCCCTTCGCAGACGACTGCCCTGCTGCGCTTCACGCCGGCTAAAGACCAGAACGGGACCGTGCAGATCACCGTTCGCGCTTACACGACCCATCCGTCTGCGCTGGTGGAGCGCTTATTCCAGGTGACCGTCACCCCGGTCAATGACCCGCCGACGTTCGATCCCATCCCTGATGTGGTCATCAATGAGGATGCAGGTGCGCAGACTGTCGTCGTCACCGGCATCAACGGTGGCGGCGTTAACGAAGAACCGCCGTGGCTGCAGGTCCACTCATCGAACACGGCCCTGATCCCGCAGCCGCGCCTTTCCTATGCGTATCCGCCGACGGGCCGGATCTACTTCACCCCCGTTCCCAACAACTCGGGCGTGGCGACGATCACCGTCACAGCCGGCGATTCTGGCGGATTGACCTTTGTCCGCACGTTCAAAGTGACGGTCGTTCCGACGAACGACCCGCCGACGCTGAACTCGCTGGCGGATTTCGAGATGGGGCAGGGCGCCTCGCCGCAGAGCATTGCCTTGAGCGGCATCAGCAGCGGTATGGACAATGAGGTCCAGACTTTGACCGTCACGGCGCAGTCGTCGAACCCGGCGCTGCTGCCGCCCCCGGACGTCATCTACGTCAGCCCGCAGACGACCGGGCTACTCCGCCTGACGCCGGTGGCGGGCCAGACCGGCTCGGCTACGGTCTCGGTATCCGTCTCCGACGGCGTCACGCAGACTACCCGCGCCTTCCAGGTGACGGTCTGGCCGCTCGTCGGGCCGTTCGCCTACGTGGCGCTGGGTGACAAGGACTTGCTCGTGATGGACGTGGCCCAACCTGCCAGCCCGCACCGCATCAGCGGCGTGGCGCTGCCGGGCGAGACCAATGACGTGGTCGTCCGTGATTCCCAGGCCTTTGTGGCCGCCGGATCGGCCGGCCTGTTGATCCTGGACATCACCGCTCCGGCTAACCCGCGCGTGTTGGGCAGCCTGGATACGGACGGCTATGCGATGGGAGTGGCCGTCACCGGCACCATGGCCTACATCGCCGATGGCTATGCCGGCGTTCGGATGATCAATATTTCGAGCCTTACCACTCCCACTCTGCACGCCACCTACAACACGCCCGGCTATGCCAGCAAGGTGGCGGCGATGGGCCGCTACGTGGTCGTGGCCGACAGCGACGGCGGCCTGCGCATGTTGGACACCCTGGCCCTGGGCGGACAGGCGACCGCCTGCGATATGTTCGGCAACTGTACGACGGCGACGCCGGTGATCGTGGCCGCGATGTCCGCCCTCGACATGGAATCCGGCCTGAGCGTCTCGATCCTGGACGCGCCGCCGGTGTTGGACAGCCGTGATCCGCTCACCATCACCGGGGAAATCGCTGCGGGGATGGCGTCCCTGCACGCGCTGACCGTGACGGTGGACAGCAGTTTGCTCTACACCGCGACCTGGGCGCAGGATGCACTCACCCGCACTCTGTGGAGCGCCGTGTGGGATCCGTCCGCGCTGGCCGATGGGGCGCACGCGCTGGAAGCGTCCCTCACTGACTGGGCCGGTGACGTCGCGACCGAAACGCTATCGGTTGTCATGGACACGCTCGCTCCCGAGATCGGCGTCACGCCGCTGATCACCGGCGCGAACTTCCACGCGCCGGGGCTACTCGACTTGACCGGTCTCATCACTGATGCTGGCGGCATCAAGAGCCTCGAAGTTGACGTCGCCGGGGAAACGCTGCCGGGGACAGTGGTCGGAGGAGCGTGGCGCGCGGCCTGGCCGCTTGCTGGACGCACGCTGTTCGATGGCGACGTGCTTACCGTCACTGCCCGCGCGCTCGACGTCGGCGGGCACACGGCGCTCGTGACCGGCACGGTGAGGGTGGATTTGCTGCCGCCCGCCCCGGTGGTCTTGACGATGACGAGCGCTGGCGCGGTGATTACCCCTGGCCTGACGCTGCGCGGCCTCACGCCCACGTTGGAACTTGCCTGGACGGAGAGCCGCGATGGCAGCGGCCTGGCGCCCTATCGCGTCGAATGGACAGCAGCGCTGACCTCCACCCAGCGCACCGTCAGCGGGACCTGCGACCTTGACCGCACGGCGACCTTCATGCCTGCTGAAGGCGAACAAGTGTGGGCGCGCGTCGCCAGCGAGGACGTCTACGGGCAGCAGAGCTGGCAGAGCAGCGGCCCCTTCTACGCGGACAGTCCTACCACGCCCGATCACACCATCCTTGAGCCGGGCACGCAGCTCTATCGCGGGTGGATGGACAGCGGATGCTCTCGGGTCGGCGTGGACCGGCGCTTGAGCCGCCAGGCGTCGCCGGGAGCCGCCCTCAGCGCGGAACAGGCGCTCTACGCCTCGTGGGACGTGGAGGCGCTGCGCCTGGCCTGGACGGGTGCAGACTGGCGCACGGACGGCGACCTGTTTGTCTATCTCGACATGCGGGACGGCGGGACGTCCACGCTCTTCAATCCCTATGCGGAGGCGACCTCGACGATCTACCTGCCGGGCGTCACTCCCACCTCGACCGTCGGCGCGATGGCGGCGGACTACCTCGTGTGGGTGCGCGACGCTGACACCGCGCTGCTGCTGGAATGGCAGGGGGACGCCTGGAATTGGGCCATGACGCTAGACGAATCCCAGTATCGCTTCCAGCTGTCCGCGCCAGGATACCCTGTTCCCCTCACCGACCTGCGCCTGCCGTTTGCCCTGCTCGGCATCACCGATCCGGCAAACACGACGCTGGAGATGCTCGCGCTGGCGAGTGAGGAGAACGCGCTGCGCCTGTGGGCGACGCTGCCCGACGCCAATCCGATCAACAGCGCTCGCGTGGCGGAAACGCGCGCCGAGGGCGAATTTGCCCTGAGCCAGTCTTACACCTGGCCACAGCTCTCCGGCGGCGTCTGTCCCAACGGCAGCGACGGCCTCTCGGCAGTCAACTACCCCGACACGGACGTGCAGGTACGTCTCGTGGTTGAGCCGGCCGGAATCGTGTACAGCTACATGAACGACGCTCTCTTCGGCCTGTGGGCGACGCTGTTGCAGGGCGAGACCCCTGACATGAGCTCGCAGCTAGGCTGGTTGAGCGCTGATCATCCCCGCGTGGGCGCTAACCAGACCTTGACGTACACCATCACCTACCGTAACCTGGGGACGGACACGGCGCGCGGCGTGTGGGTTGAGGTGCAAGCCTACTATACGCTGCGCTTGAGCGGCGGCAGTACCCACCGGACGCTGCTGCTGGGCGATCTGGCGCCGGGCCAGGAAGGGCAAGTTTCCTTTATCGGCACGATTGACCTGGCGGCAAGCGCCCTGCCGTGGGCAGGCGTGCTGGCCCGGGTGTACGACGAGCAACATCCCCTGTCCGGTGAGCCGCTGGAACGTATCTGGGCCGACCATCAGGTAGATCGCAGCGGGCCGCAGTTCCTGGGCATCCAGGAGCCTGAGTATGTCCTGCGGGCGGGAAGCAACGTCTTGCGCGGGTACGTCTACGACGAATCGCCGGTACCGGCGGTGACCCTGGACGTGCCAGGACACAGCAGCGTCACATGCCCGGATCCCACGCCTTCCGATGGGGCGTGGACGTGCGCGTTGGACACGTCGGGCGCTGCCGACGGCGACATCATGCAAGTGACGTTGCGCGCCACCGATAGCTTTGGCCAGTCCGGCACGACCGGCGCACCCCAAGCCTTTGTGGTGGACACCCTGCCGCCCACTCTGAGCCTTGACCCGGCGTTGTCGCAGGCCGCGCCGGGCAGCCTGGTCCAGGGAAACTCGGTCCGGTTGAACGGGCAGGCGGTTGACAATCACGGTCTGAGCCACGTAGAAGCGTGCGTGGATGGCGTGTGTGCGTCGCTTGGTCAGCAGCTCGCGACGCCGCCGGGCCAGTACGTGTATGACGACGTGCCCGCCGTTCCCATCAGCCTCACCGCCGCCTGTCTGGTCCGTACGTTCAACGTGACCGAAAGCTTCACCCTCGGTTCGGCGCAAGTGGGACTGATCGCGGCACATGCTCACCGCGACGACCTGAACGTCGAACTCAAATCGCCGACGGGGGTGCGCGTCCTGCTGCTGACTGACGACGGCGTGTCGGGCACGGCCGCGCGTCATTACAACGTGCTCTTGAATGACGCCGCTAGCAGCGCTTACAGTAGCAGCGGCGACGACGATCCGAGTGTGGCCGGCGGGCTGTTCGCCCGCCCGGCGCGTCCGGCTGAACCGCTGCGTGCTCTGGTGGGACGGCCCGCGCAGGGCGAGTGGACGTTGACGGTGTGCGACACGAATCCGGCGGCGGACAACGGCGACTACCGGCGCAGCCGGTTGGTGCTCACACCGCAGGCCGGGGACGCCGTCGCGCGTCCAGGGGACTGGTCCTACACGCTATCCGGCGCTGATCGGGTGGATTCCGTCGAGCGCGAGGTCTCGTTCTACGGCGTGGACCTGGCCGGCAATCGCTCGGCTGCTCTGACCGCGCGCTACGTCCTGGATAACGTCGCGCCGGTGCTCAAGGTCACCCATATCGTGGATACGGCGCCCTACACCACCAGCCTGACCGTGCTCGCCGGAACTGTCACTGACGGCGGGGCGAGTGCGAATGTGACGGTGTTGGTGGAAAATGCGGAGGGGATGACCTATCAGGATGTGGCCGTGCTGGAGGGCGACATATGGCGTTACATCCTGCATCCGCTGGCGCCGGGCCGCTTCACGCTATGGGTCAGCGCTTATGACGCGGCCGGGAATGTGACGAGCCGTGGGCCCTTCACGGTAGAGGTGCGAGCACCCACTTGGTACACCCTCTACATGCCGCTTGTGACGCGCGACTATGCGCCAGGCGATTAGCCGCTCTCGCCGCTGAGGTGAAAAGACACTGCGCGCCCTCTCAAAACTGGAGCCGGGCGCGCAGTGGTTTTATGCCCATTCGCGTGTGTGGGGGCGTTTACCCAAATCGCCGAATTCGTGTACAATGGCCCTGGCGCGCGGATGGAGGTCAGCGTGGGGTCACGCCGCCTCATCTGCGACGGGGTGTACGATGGGTCACAGGGCTGATTTACGGGGAGTTGAATGTCCATCCTACAACACCAGGACCTGCATGAGTTTGTCGCGCTGCTGGAAGCGCGCGGGGAATTGCGGCGCGTGACAGCGCCCGTCGCCGCCGAGCTGGAAATCACGGCGATCGTCGAGCGCTTGAGCCGGGGCCCGGCGGCGCAGAACAAGGCGCTGCTCTTCGAGAACGTCGCCGGCTACGAGCTGCCGGTCCTCGTCAACGCCTTCGGCAGCGCGCAGCGGATGGCGTGGGCGTTGCATGTCGAGGAGCTGGAAGCGCTCAATCGCAATCTGGCGCGCTTGCTCGACCTGCGCCCGCCGTCGAATGCCGGCGCGGCGCTGAGAAGGGGGGTCTCGCTGCTGCAGGCGCTGCGCGCGGCGGGGGTCAGCCCGCGGCGGGTCAGGCGCGGCCCGTGTCAGGAGCTCGTGGCGACGGATTCCGCTTCTCTGGATGGGATTCCCATTCTCACGTGTTGGCCCAAGGACGGCGGCCCCTTCATCACTTTGCCGCAAGTGGTGACCCGTCACCCGGAGACCGGCGTGCGCAATGTGGGCATGTATCGCCTGCAGAAGGTGGATTCCCGCACCCTGCTGGTGCACTGGCAGCGGCATAAGGGCGGGGCGGAACACGAGCGCGTGGCGCGAGAGTCGGCGGTCAAAGATCAAGGGCCAGAAACCGGCGCTCCAAAATCCCAGCTCCGAAATCCAAAATCGGTGATTCCGGCAGCGGTGGTGTTGGGGGGAGACCCGGCGTGCATCTGGGCCGCGTCCGCCCCGCTGCCCCCCGATGTTGACGAATATCTGCTGGCGGGATGGCTGCGCGGCAGGCCGGTGGAGTTCGTGCGCTGTGTCACGCAGCCGCTCACCGTCCCCGCCAACGCCGACATGGTCATCGAGGGCTACGTAGATCCCGCCGATCAGCGCCCCGAAGGGCCGTTTGGCGATCACACCGGCTATTACACGCCGGTGGAGTTCTTCCCCGCGTTCCATGTCACGGCCATCACCCGTCGGCGCGACGCCCTCTATCCGGCGACGGTCGTTGGCGTCCCGCCGATGGAGGATTACTGGATGGGGAAGGCCACGGAGCGGCTGTTTTTGCCGCTGCTGCGGCTGTTCCTGCCCGAAGTGGTGGACCTGGCGATGCCCGCGCCCGGCGTGTTCCACAACCTGGTGCTGGTGAGCATCAACAAACGCTATCCGGGGCAGGCCCGCAAGGTCATTCACGGGCTGTGGGGGCTGGCGTTGCTCAGCCTGGCGAAGGCCGTGGTGGTAGTGGATGGGTGGGTGGACGTGCAGGATCCCATGACAGCGGCGTGGCAGGCGTTGGGGAATGTAGACTGGTCGCGGGACGTGCTCATCGGCGATGGGCCGGTGGATCAGCTGGATCACGCCTCCTATCAGCCCGCATTTGGCGGCAAAATCGGCATTGATGCGACGGCCAAATGGCCCGAAGAGGGCTACACGCGCCAGTGGCCCGAAGTCGCGCGCATGAGCCCGGAGGTCACGGCGCGCATCGCGGCTCTGTGGGAGACCCTGGGGCTGTGAGGCGCGTGGCCATCCGAAATTTACAACGCTGGAAATTCTATGATCCGCTATCTGCTCTTCGATCTCGATGACACGTTGTACCTGGACACCTCGGGGCTGTTCTGGGAGGTGCGACAGCGCATCGAGGCCTGGTTGGCGCGGGCGCTGGACGTCACGCCGGAAATGGCTCACACTTTGCGCCGCGAATATTATGCCCGTTACGGCACGACCATGGCCGGCCTGCTGCACCATCATCCCGAGGTGGACGTGGAGGACTACCTGGAGGACGTGCATCGCGTGGATGTGAGCCGCTACCTCGCGCCTGACCCGGCGCTGAGGGCGATGCTCGCGCGCCTGCCGGCCGCCAAAGTGGTTTTTACCAACGCCACTACCGGCTGGGCCGAGCAGATCCTCACCTGCATGGACATCCGTGAGCACTTCGAGCGCATCGTGGACGTGCGGGATTTGGGGTATCTGGCGAAGCCGCGCCCTGAGGCCTATGCGCAGGTGCTCGCCCTGCTGCAGGCGGAAGGCCCCGAGTGCGTGCTCCTTGACGATCAGCGCCCCAATCTGCAGGGAGCGGCGCCGTTTGGAATCCGCACCATCCTCGTGCGGCCGGATGGCGTGCCGGGAGACGGTGCAGAATTCGCCGCGCCGACGGTGCTCGATGCCGAGCCGGTGTTGTGGCGGCTGTTGGGAGGAGCGGCTTGAGTGACAACCCGGCCCTGGGGGAGAACAAAAAAGAGGATGATGCTTGTAGCCATCCTCTTTTCGGTTATAATGCCGGAGGTGGGAGTCGAACCCACACGGGGATCACCCGAACGATTTTGAGTCGTTTGCGTCTGCCGATTCCGCCACTCCGGCCTGGCTGTGAGTATAACCGGAATTGGTGTTTCGTCAAGTGCAGCGCAGAGTGCCGTGAGCAGAGAGTAGTGAGCAGAGAGCTGTGAGTAGTTCCGCGTAACATTTCCCTGCTCACCGCTTACTGTTGACTTCTCACTGTTTTCTGTTCACCTCACTGCTTTGGAGAGCAGGTATGGAACTGACCGATGCCGCATCCTGGGACGAGACGGCCCTCGTGTACACCGCGCAACGAGGGAACCTGGATGCGTTTAATGAGCTGCTGCTGCATTATCAAACTCAGGCCTACAACCTGGCGTACCATCTGCTGCAGGATCCCGCCGCGGCGGATGATGCCACGCAAGAGGCCTTCATCTCCGCGTACCGCAGCCTCGCGCAATT
The DNA here is from genome assembly GCA_018055515.1 of Anaerolineae bacterium. Classification (GTDB taxonomy): domain Bacteria; phylum Chloroflexota; class Anaerolineae; order B4-G1; family SLSP01; genus JAAZNO01. The sequence continues at coordinate 8,310 of JAGPHL010000042.1, read as the reverse complement.
TCGCGGCGGCTCGTTCCGCGCGTGGTTGCTACGCATCGTCACCAACGCCTGCTACGATGCGCTGCGCCATGCTAAACGTCGTCCGAGTGTCTCGTGGGAAGCCTTCGGCGACCTGGAGGAAGAGGCCAATCCGCATTTGCGGGATCACGCGGAGCTTCCCGAAGAGGCCGTCGAACGAGACGAGCTGCGGCAGCTGCTGGAAGACGCCCTCGCCAGGCTGCCCGAAGATCAACGCACGGTGTTGGTGTTGGTAGACCGGCTGGGCCTTTCGTACGAGGAGGTGGCCGAGACGCTGCAGATTCAATTGGGGACGGTAAAATCGCGGTTGGCGCGCGCTCGCGGCAGGATGCGAGACCTGCTGCTCGAACAACGGGAACTTTTACCATACCGTTATCGTCTGGACAACAGGGTATAGTGGGAGGCGATAACTCATGGGAAGGCTTTGGACTGAAGAACAACTTTCGGCTTACCTGGATCAGCGGCTGTCGCCTGTGGAGCAGCGCGCGCTGGAAGCCGATCTCGCACACGATGCTGAATTACAGCAGCGTGTGGCGCTGTTGCGTCAGACGATTGCGCTGCTGCAGGCAGCGCCCCTGCGCGAGCCTCCCCGCAATTACCTGTTGACCCCCGCGATGATAGCGACGCCGGCGGCGGCAGCTCCGGCGCGCCCGCGCCGCAGCCCGTTGTCGCTGTGGGCGATGCGTCTGGCGACGGTCGTGAGCGCTGCCGCTTTTGTGGTCGCTGTGGGCCTGAACCTGACCCCCATGGCCGTACCCGTAGGGCAGCGCGAGTCGGCGGCGCTGTCGCCAGAGACGCCGGAAGCCATGCTGTATCAAGAAGCGCCGATCACGGAGACTCAAGCCTTGAGTCGGTCGGCGCCTGCACCGCTGCTGCAGCCTACGGTCGCTGCGGAAGAGCCTGTCTACGGCCTGGGCGGCTTCGAGGAGGGGTATCTCAGCGCCCCGCCGGGCGCCGGCGGCCTTGGGGGTGGGGAAGAGGGAGCCGCGGCCGTACCGGCCGTTCCCGAGGCGACGGCTACCCTCGACGCCTGTGCGGCGGACGGCTCCGGCGAGTGTGCGGAGGCGCCCGCAGACGTCACAATGACCTTGAAGATGGTCGCGGCTTTCTCGGAGACGGCGCCGATCACCGTCACGGCGGTGCCTGAAGAACTGACGGCGACGCTCGAAGCCCCGGCGATGGAAACGCCGTCCCCTCAGCCCGCGGTTCCCCTGTGGGTGACGGGCCTGCTGGGAGTGGCTACGGCAGGGCTGGGCTACAGCACCTGGCGACTTTCCCGCCGTCACTGAACGCACCGGCGACCATTCCGCGCGTCCGGCTCAGGAGACGGCGTCCCCGCAGATTGAAGTCCTCTGGCGTGGGAAAAGCCTGTCCCCGAGCCTGGCGGGTGTCCAGGGCGCCGGTTCACGGCGTCTTGACACGGCCTCTGAATGCAGTACGATAAACGGGCCATGGAAACCCATCACCTGCCCCAAATTGAGCCGCACCAGGTCTCTCAGACCCTGGAGCTGAATTTTTGTCCCCGCTGCGGACAGGCCCTGGAAGATGCTTTTGTCTTTGGGCGGATGCGACGGGTCTGCCCGGCGTGTGGGCTGGTGGTTTTCCGCGACCACAAAGTCGCTGCGGCGGCGCTTGTGGAGGACGCAGCCGGACGTGTGCTGTTGGTGCGGCGCGCCTGGGAGCCTCAACAGGGCTATTGGAGCCTGCCGGCCGGTTTTGTGGATGAGGACGAATCTCCTCCGGAGGCTGCCCTCCGCGAGTGCCGGGAGGAGACGGGCCTGACGTTGGCGGCGCCGGAGCTGTTCATGGCGGTGTATGGCCGCGAACACGCGCGCGGGGCCGACATCGTGCTCGTGTATCGGGGGCGCATCAGCGACGGGGTGCTGACGGCGGCGGATGACGCGGCCGAGGTGGCGTTCTTTCCCCTGGAGGCGTTGCCGCCGCTGGCTTTTCGCGCGACGGAGCAGGCTTTGGCGCGGCTGAAACAGCTGCGGACCGGGACTGAGGACGTATGAAGCGCTTCAAGTGGTTGCTGTGGCTGACGCCGTTGACCCTTCTGTTGCTCACCCTGCCGGTCACCGTGCCGAGCCTCACTGAGGCATTCTACACGCCGACGCCCACGGCTACGCTCACGCCGCTCCCTTCGCCGACGCCGACGGCCACGGCGACCCCGACGGCTACGGCGACCCCGACGGCCACGCCGACATCAACTCCAACGCCGACCCGAACTCCGACGCCGACGCCGCGGCCTACGCGGACTCCGACTCCCGCGCCGACGCTCACCCCCACGCTCACGCCCGCGCCGA
>JAGPHL010000042.1:0-5886 GCA_018055515.1 Anaerolineae bacterium | reverse complement strand
ACGGCGACCCCGACGGCCACGCCGACATCAACTCCAACGCCGACCCGAACTCCGACGCCGACGCCGCGGCCTACGCGGACTCCGACTCCCGCGCCGACGCTCACCCCCACGCTCACGCCCGCGCCGACGCCAACCTATCCCCCACCGCCGGCAGCGCTGCACGTGCCGATTCTGATGTATCATTACGTCTCGGAGCTGCCGCCCGATGCCGATGGCATTCGTCGCGGGCTGACGGTGACGCCGGAGCTCTTCGAGGCGCAGCTGCGCTATCTCCAAGAGCAGGGATATCAGACCGTGTATCTCCGCGATCTCATCGAGGCGCTGAGCGCCGGCAAGCCGCTGCCTGCAAAGCCCATTGTCCTCACCTTCGACGATGGGTACCAGGACGCTTATACCACGGTGTTCCCCTTGCTGCAGCAATACGGCTTTGTGGGGGAATTCTTCGTGCTGGCGACGCCGGCCCATTTCGAGGCCCCTGCTTATATGACCTGGGCGGAGATGCGTGAGATGGCGGAAGGCAGGATGTCCATCCAGGCGCACGGACGCGATCACTACGACTTGCGCAATCGGGACGTGGATTTCCTCGTCTACCAGATTTTGGGGATCAAGCAGGCCGTAGAGGCGCACACGGATCAGCCGGCGCTGTTTTTCTGCTATCCCTCTGGACAATATGATGCGCTGACGCTCAAGGTGGTGGAGTCGGCCGGCTATTGGGGCGGCGTGACGACCGAGTGGGGGGCCACGCAGCGGTTGGACAATCGCTATACCTGGCCCCGGTTGCGCGTCCATGGCACCTGGTCACTGGAGCGGTTCATCGCGCTGCTGGAAGAGGAGGAATGGTCCACAGAGTAGTCTGGAGAAGTAACGTGCGAACGTGCGCACGGGTTTTATTTTTACGCATCACGCATTTTTTTGAGGAATCCTGATGCCTGAATCCGAACTTGAGCGCTGGTTCCCCCGCCCGCCAGCAGTGACGACCTCGCCGCTGGGGGTGGTCGTCTCCGGCAGTCTGAGCCGGGGGCTGGACGCCAAACTCGCTCCCGATCGCCTCATCGAAGGGCTGGCGGTGGGGCGCTATGTGGTGATCCGGGGGCAAACGGAGCGCCGCTTCTTCGGCATGATCACCGACGTGGCGCTGGAGACGCAGCATCCGGAGGTGGAGCAGTTCCCCCCGGCGGACCCGGACGGCTTTCTGGCGCGCGCCTACCGCGGGACGCTGACCTCGGGACGGGTGCACATCACGCCGATGCTGGTGCTGGAGAAGGGCGAGGTGCGCCCGGCCAAGACGGTGCCCGCGCATTTCACGCAGGTCTACGACGCCAGCCCGGCAGAGGTCGCCGAGATTTTCGGCAACGCCGACGAGGCGGGACATTTTTACATCGGCGAGCCCTTGGAGATGCCTGACACGCGCGTCGCGTTGGATCTCAAACGCTTTGTGGAGCGCTCCAGCGGCATTTTCGGCAAAAGCGGCACGGGCAAGACTTTTCTCACGCGGATGGTGCTCGCCGGCATCATCCAGGAGCGCGCGGCGGTCAATCTCATCTTCGACATGCACAACGAATATGGCTGGAAGAGCCAGGACGAGTCGCGCCAGGACGTGAAGGGCCTGCGGCAGCTCTTTTACGATGGGCGCGTGAGCGTCTTTACGCTCGACCCGGAGTCCTCGCGCCGCCGGGGCAGCAAGGTGGACTTCACGGTCCGCATCGGCTATGAGCAGCTGGAGCCGGAGGATTTGGAGATGCTCGCGCCGCTGTTCGGTTTCACCGAGGTGCAGACTAACGCTCTGTATATGCTCCGCCGTCGGCTGGGACCGGCCTGGGTGCGCCGCTTGCTCTCCGATGAGCCGGATGAGGGACTGGCGGCATTGACCGAGGACGGGAAGCAGATCCACGAGGGGACGTTGGGCGCGATTCAGCGGAAGCTGGCGCAGCTGCACCGCTTCGGCTTTTTGGTGGACGAGGCCCCGGATGATCCCATCGGGCGGATTCTGGATTACATCAACAGCGGCAAGAGCGTGGTGCTGGAATTTGGACGGTACGGCAACGCGCTGGAAGCCTACATCCTTGTGGCGAACTATATCACCCGGCGCATTCATCAGGCGTACGTGACGCGCAAGGAGGCGTCTCTGGGCGGGCAGGGGCAGGAGCCGCGCCCGTTGGTCATCACCATCGAGGAGGCGCACAAGTTCCTCGACCCCGCCATCGCCAAACACACGATTTTCGGGACGATTGCCCGCGAGATGCGCAAGTACAACGTCACCTTGCTCGTCGTGGACCAGCGTCCCAGCGGGATTGATCCGGAGGTGATGAGCCAGATCGGCACCCGGATCACGGCGCTGCTGGACGAGGAAAACGACATCCGCGCGGTGTTCACCGGGGTGGCGGGGTCGGCGGCGTTGCGGGAGGTGCTGGCGCGGCTGGAGACCCGGCAACAGGCGCTGATTTTGGGCCATGCGGTGCCCATGCCGGTGGTGATCCGCACCCGCGATTATGACGATCTGTACGGCGAGATTCAGGGTCACGCCGTGGACAGCGCCGACATCGCCTCAGCGCTGTATCCCTAGAAACATGGATTGCAAAGAACGCCAGGACATCCAAGGGGAACTTTGCGCTCTCGGCGGTAAAAAATTAGCACAAGGCGGCCAAATTGGAACAGGATGTCTTTGCGACGCATCAACGGTTGGCGGCTTTCCCCCCGGCGAAGCTGGTCTACATTATCGTCCGGCGCTTGCGGGAGCAGGGGCTTTCTTCCACCTGGCTGTGGGTGTGGGACAAGCTGGTCTCGCTGGTGCAGGGCGTTTCCCCCAAATCCGTGAGCCAGGTGCAGCCGTTGCTGTTCGTGGGAGGGCAGCATCGGCGCCGGGGCTTGTCCCGTATGCGCGCCTGGGGCATTGAGGCCGTGGTCAACCTGCGCGCTGAGTCGGATGACGCCGCGCGGGGCATTGCGCCGGAGCATTATCTCTGGCTGCCGACGGTGGATGATGCCGTGCCCTCGTTGGCGGAGCTGCAGCGCGGGGTAGACTTCATCACGGCGCAGATTGCGGCGGGACGCGGGGTCTACATCCATTGCGCGGCGGGGGTGGGGCGCGCGCCGTTGATGGCGGCGGCGTATCTCGTCTCCACAGGGATGAAGCCCGATGAGGCGTGGGCCGCGATCCGCGCGCGGCGGGTCTTCGTGCGTCCTACGCCGCCCCAGACGGCGCTCCTGGAGCAGTTCAGCCGCTCTCTCGCGTGAGCCGGCCTGGCGCGCGGGGAGGAAGATGAGGGAAGTATGAGAGGGTTCAGGAAAATCGTGGGGGGCGTGCTGTTGCTGGGGCTGCTGGCGGGCTGCGAGTTGCCGGCGGGCGCCGGTCCTGCCGACAAAGACGGGGTGACGCTCACGGCGGCGTTCACCCAATCCGGCGCGAATGGCGCGGCGTTGGAGGCGGAGCTGGTCGCCGCTATCGAAGCCGCCAAGACCAGCATTGACGTGGCGATGTACGAGCTGGATCTGCCTTCGGTGACGGAGGCGTTGGTACAGGCGCATAAACGCGGCGTGCAGGTGCGCCTGGTCACCGAGGGGACGTATCGAAACGAGCGTGGTCCCGTGGCGCTGCAACAGGCGGGGGCGCCGGTCGTCATCGAGCGCCGCGATCCCTTCATGCATGACAAGTTCATCGTGATTGACGGACGCACGGTCTGGACCGGCTCGTGGAACTTCACGTACAGCGAGACGTATCGCAACGACAACAATGTGGTCATCCTCACTTCGGCCGCGGTGGCCGAGGATTACACGACCGAATTCGAGGAGATGTTCACGGAGCAGCTCTTCGGGCCGGATTCGCCGGCCAACACTCCCCATCCGCAGCTGCCGTTGAGCGATGGCGTCCTGGAGATTTATTTCGCGCCGGAGGACAAGCCGCAGCCGCAAATCGTGGCGGCGCTCGAAGCGGCGCAGTCCAGCATCCGCTTCATGGCGTTCACTCTCACGGACAACGCCATTGCCGGCGTGCTTTCCCGCAAGCAGCAAGCGGGGCTGTTGGTGAAGGGGGTGGTCGAAGAGGAGCAAATCACCGCTACTGGCGCGGATTATGAGGCGTTGCGTCAGGCCGGTGTGGATGTGCGGCTCGATGGCAATCCGTATACCATGCACCACAAAGTCATCATCGTGGATGAAGCGGTCGTGATCACCGGCTCCTATAATTTCACCCGCAGTGCGGCGGAGAGTAACGATGAGAACGTGTTGATCATCCACAGTCCGGAGCTCGCCGCGCGTTATTTGGAAGAGTTCTCAAGGGTATATCAGCAAGCACAGGAGTGAGGCAATGAACGGCACAAATAGCACCAATACCTGGAAGTGGGTGGGACTTGTCTGTCTGTTGTTGGTGGTAAGTGGGATGTGTTGTCTGATGGGGCTCTGCCTGGGCGGTGTGGTGGGATTGGTGGCGGGGCAACGTATAGAAACGGGGTCATATTCGGAGGACGGATACGAAACGCCGGAGTGGGAGCCGTATGCGCCGGAGGAGTCCTTGCGCCCCTGGTTGGGCGTCTATTTCCAGATGACGCCTGAGGGAGCGCTGCTCACCGACGTGGTCATAGATAGCCCGGCGGAGCGCGCTGGCTTGCGGAGCGGCGACGTGATCATCGAATTCGATGGGCAGGCGGTTACCGAAGAGCAGCCCCTGGATGTCATTGTGGCGCAGTATGCGCCCGGCGATGAGGTGACGGTGGTCGTGTTACGGGGCGACGCGGAGCGCAAGTTTACGGTGACGTTGGGGGTGTTCCCCGGCATGGAGTTGTTGCCGGCTCCCGAATACTTTGATGTGCCGCCCTTCGACGAGGGGTAGGCGCCTCACGGGGCGAGCAGGCGACGGTAGAGGCGGTACGTTTCGGCGGCGGCGCGCTCCCAGGAGAACGCCGCCGCGCGGTGTAGACCGCGTTCCCGCAAGTCGGCGCGCAGGTCGGCGGCGGTGAGCAAGCGTCGCAGTCCCTCGCGGATCGCGTCCACGCTGGTGGGAGACACGGTCAGCGCGGCGTCGCCGACGACCTCTGGCAGCGCGGAGGTGTCGCTGCAGAGCACCGGTGCGCCGCAGGCCATCGCCTCCAGCGGCGGAAGTCCAAAGCCTTCGTAGAGGCTGAGAAAGGTGAAGGCACGCGCGCCGGCGTAGAGCGCGGGCAGGTCCTCATCCGCGACGTAGCCGGTGAAGCGTACCCCTTCGCGGGCCGGCGAAGCTTCCAGCGCGGCGTAGAAATCCTCGACCAGCCAGCCGCGCTTCCCCACGATGACGAGCGGCGGCGCCTCCCCGGCGCGATAGAGCGGCTCCCAGGCATGGAGCAGGCGGGTGAGATTCTTGCGCGGCTCGATGGTCCCCACGTAGAGCAGGTAGGTCTCCGGCAGCTGATAGCGCGCGCGCGCGGCGGCGATGCGTTCTGGCGGTTGCGGCCGGAATTGCGGATCGGCGGCCTCATGGATGACGGTGATTTTCTCCGGCGGGAGGCCGTAGGCGGCGATCACGTCCTGGCGGGTGGCCTCGGAGACGGCGATGAGGTGCGTGGCGCGGCGACAGTAGAGCGGCAGCGTGGCATTGAGATACCAGCGGTTGAGCCGTTTGTGATGTTCCGGCAGATGACGGAAGATGAGATCGTGGACGGTGAGGACGGTGGGGATGTGGTGTAGCGGCAGGAGCAGATGCTCGGTCGCGTGGAAGAGCGTCGCGCCGGGCACGAGGCGGTTGAAGGGGAAGCGCGCCAGCTGTCCGGCCCAGACCAGCATCCGCCAGGGTTTGTAGCCCAACGCGACGGTGTGAGTGGGGAGCCGTTCCAGTCCGGCAAGGGGGCTGATCCCTCGCTCCGCGTTGTAGAAGAGGGCGAGCTCCTCAGGCGCGAGAGCAGCGAGTGCGCGGGTGAG